>JALZOO010000205.1 GCA_030913905.1 Acidobacteriota bacterium | reverse complement strand
CTCGTAACGCATACCGTAGTTCAGCGTGAAGTTTGGACGAACCCTCCAGGTGTCCTGGAAGAAGAAGTCTAGTTCACGAACACGGTAGCCGCGATAGTCGGCTTCCGTACGTCCACCATCCTTGTTGAAATACTGTGACTGCGACTGCTGCCCTACCAGGCCATAGAGGAAACTGGCGAAGTTTTGAACTGTTCCCAGCGAGCCCCCAAGACTAAGGTTGGTTCCGCCTGCATCGACTAGAAGCGGGAAGCCAAAGATCGTCGGCAGATTGAAGTTGAGGTTTTCAGTGCGGCCAAAGTTGCTGGCGCCGTTCGTATAGACCCGGCGGTGCTCAAATCCAAACTTGAAGCTGTGGTCGCCTCGAATCCAATTCAGTGAATCGGCAAAGACCGTGGTACCCGTATAGCGAAACTGTGTGTCAAACGGGAAAATGCTGTTCGGCCCTGAAGTAACGAATCCGACGGCGCTTCCATTGGGCCCACCAAAACCTGTGGTAGGAAAACTCGCGCCTTGCGCTATAAACGACGCCTTAATCGCATCCACGAGTGTGCTTCCAACTCCGGGATCACCCTCACCGTTAAAGAAGAGCTCCGAGCGGTTTCCACCTATGCGCGCCTCATTGACGAGGTTAGACGTGATGTTGGAGGTGAAATTCAGAGCGAGCAGAAAGGTGCGTTGCGGGCTCTTGATCGAATCATCAACTGTCGGAAACGACTCACAGCAGAACTCGAAGTTGCCATTGTTGAAGTTGAAACTACCCGTCAGATTGTGCTTCTCGTTGATGCGGTAATCAACACGCGTGGCCATGCTGTTTGACTTGTCATTGGTCTGAGAACCGAAAACGAAATTTTCGAAGACGCCCGGCACTGCGCCCGAACCCGGCCGGTTTGGAAGCGGATAAAGTGTATTGAGCAGTGCGGTTTGTTGCGCGCGCACCGGGAACCCAAAAGCATTATTGAGGCCGGCTCCGCGAGCATCGAGGGTTCCGATGGGGCCGCCAAGATCGAAAAGACCCAGTCGAGCGCGGGCCGTAGGAACAGTACGCGTTACAGTAAAGCCCTGGTCAAAACGATCTCCTTCGTAGTTGAAGAAAAAGAAGGCCTTGTCGCGAATGATTGGGCCGCCTATCGAAGCGCCAAATTGTCTGCGCTGCTGCGGATTGGCCTTGCCGGATACGTCAAAGAAATTGCGCGCATTCCAACGATCGGAACGATAGTAAATGTAGCCGTTGCCGTGAAAGTCGTTGGTACCGTTCTTGGTGGCGACGGCGATGATCGCGCCGGTATTGCGCCCATACTCGGCGTTGAAGTTGCCGGTGATGACGCGAAACTCCTGGGTCGCATCGATGTTTGGAGTCGCGATACCCCCGGGAATTCCCGGGACGTCGGCGTCGTTGTTATCGATACCATCGACCAGGAAGTTATTGTTTCTTTCGCGCTGGCCGTTGACGATGAAGCCCCCAATACCGCTCGAGCTCACTGTGCCCGGTGATAGAAGGATCAGGGCGCTCGGATCGCGTGACAAGAGCGGCAGGTCAATAATCTTTCTATTGTCCAGCAGGGTAGAGAGTTGCTGGTCTGTGGTGTTGAGCTGCGTCTGAGCGTCTCCAGCGGTAACCGTGACATTCGCTGAAGCGCCGCCCGCCGCAAGTACCAGAGGCACGTCAGTCGTGAAGGCGACTGAGACTTTTACTTCTTTGGTCGTTGCCGCCGCGAAACCTGAGGCGTTGGCAGTGACTGTGTAGAGTCCAACCTGCAGATTCGGAATACTGTAACTTCCATCGTCTGCGGTGGTAGTCGAGCGCTTTTCACCGGTGGAGTCGTTGGTGGCCTCAACAGTCGCTCCGGCGATTAAGGCGCCCGCCGAATCCGCCACCGTCCCCTTGATGTTTCCATTCTGCGCCAAACAGACTGTCGTGGCGCCGAGAATCAAAACAAGTGTAAACAGAGCTTGGACAAATCTTCTAAACATGAGCATCTCCTTTAGTTGTGCTTTCAAGAGGTCAAGAGTTATTGACTATGCAATGCGTATTCCAACATCCCGTGGGCTCAATATCGCCTGAAGGTCTTTGATTTCGCGGGAGAAAGGGGGCGTCACCCCATCCGAAAACCAAAAGTATCTTCAGTTTTCTAAAGTTCAACAATACGACAGTTCAACCAATCGAAGACCGATCCGTAATTTCGATTGAAACCCCGCTTTCTGGTTCGCCTATCGAGGCACCTCGGCTGACTTCAAGATATCAGTAATGACCGCGTCCGGCGTGGCTCCGTCCAGCTCAGCCTCCGCGCGCAAGGTCAACCTGTGACGCAGCACGGGCCGGGCAACATCGCGTACGTCGTCTGGCGTGGAAAACTCCCGCCCGCGAATCGCCGCCAGCGCTTTCGCGCATAGCA
>JALZOO010000200.1 GCA_030913905.1 Acidobacteriota bacterium | reverse complement strand
CGCTGATTGAAAACAATGCCCTAACCAAAGACATCGCCGACATGCTGCAGATGTGTGTAGGCGCTCGTCTGAATGTGCTGATATCAGGTGGAACGGGCGCCGGCAAAACCACCCTGCTCAATGCGCTCTCAGCCTACATTCCGGAAAATGAGCGAATCGTCACTATCGAAGATTCGGCCGAGCTTCAGCTTCAGCAGCCACACGTCGTAAGGCTCGAAACCAGGCCACCGAATATCGAGGGCCGTGGCGAAGTTACTCAGCGCGACCTGGTTCGCAACGCTCTTCGCATGCGACCGGACCGCATTGTAATTGGCGAAGTCCGTGGCGGTGAAGCAATCGACATGTTGCAGGCGATGAACACAGGCCACGATGGCAGCTTAACGACGATTCACGCGAACACGCCGCGGGATGCGCTGGCTCGCCTGGAGACGATGATTCAAATGACCGGTATGCGCCTGTCGGATCGCGCGATGCGGCAGCAAGTGGCTGCAGCAATCAACCTGGTAGTCCAGGTGGCGAGATTATCCGACGGAACGCGGCGGCTCACCTCTATCTCGGAAATCACCGGTATGGAAGGTGAAACCATAACGATGCAGGAGATTTTCCAGTACGAACGTACCGGCGTTGATCAGCAGGGTCAGGTGATTGGTCGCTTCCGGCCAACCGGTATCCGCCCACGTTTCGCGGAGCGACTCAAGGCAGCCGGTATGCAACTACCGCGCGTTTTCTTCGAGGAGATTTAAGACAAAATGCTTACCTCCTTTCTCGTATTTCTGTTTGGACTCTTCATGGTGCTGGGCGCCTATTTGCTGGCGACGCGTGGCTCCGACGAAAAACGTGCGCGTCTCCAAAAACGCCTGGCGGATGCGTTGCTGCATTCAGCGCACACCGAAGACGTAGAAGTCCTTCTCGCGCGCAACGAATTGATGAGCGAGATTCCGTGGCTGAATCGCGTTCTGGTCCGACTGCAGTCTGCCATCCATCTAAAACAACTGCTGGACCAGGCTGACCTTCATATCACGCCTTCGCGGCTGGTGATGCTTTCAGGTTTGGCGGGGACACTCGCTGCAATGGCAGCTTCCGTAGTAAGCCCGTCGATACTATTGATGATTGGTGCCGGCCTCGCGGCTGCCGCCATACCCTTTGGCCACATGTGGTGGAAACGCAAAAAACGTTTTGATGCGTTTCTCGAGCTTCTGCCTGACGCGCTGGACTTGATGAGTCGAGGACTTTCCGCCGGCCACGCATTTTCCGAAGCACTTCACATGGTGTCTGCCGAGATGCCGGATCCGATCGCAGGCGAGTTTCGAAAGACTTATGAAGAACAGAATCTCGGGCTGTCTCTAAAGTTGGCGCTGGAGAATCTGACTCATCGCATCCCGCTTCTCGACTTGCGCATGGTTGTGACGGCAGTGCTGATCCAGCGGGAAACTGGTGGCAACCTCGCCGAAATCCTGGAAAAGGTTGCTTACACGATTCGCGAGCGCTTTCGAATCATGGGCGACTTGAAAACACTAACCACCAGCTCACGCATGTCCGCCTGGTTGCTATGTGGTTTGCCCATTGGTGTGGCCTTCGCCATTACCGTCCTCAATTCCGAATACATGAGCATTCTTTGGAAGGATCCGAGAGGGCACTATCTCATTGCGACAGCTCTCTTCATGCAGCTAACCGGCATGCTAATCGTGAGGAAGATATTGAGGATAAAAATTTAAGAAAGGCCAGTAGTCAGTGGTCCGTGGTCAGTTGCATTCAGAAACTAACCTGAACTTTGCCAACCCCCCGATTCGCCACCAGTCAACGACCACCAGACACCATCCACGACAAAACAACTGACCACAGACGACTGACTACTGACTGACTAAAATGCTTCTCATAATCACCATCTCCACTTTCGTTTGCATCACTCTCGGCATGATGGGAGTTTATTGGCTCCTCTTCCGTCCGCAGAGCGCCGCTACAGAACGCCTCAAACATTTGGGCAAAAGCAATGCTGGATTTGCCCCAACAGCGGCCGTGTCGATCGAAGATACAGGACGCGGTGGCGAATTTGCGGAACGGTTGGCTTCGCCACTGAGCCGCTTGGTTCCGCCCTCAGCTGCGGAGGCAAAGAAACTGCAGAAGCAGTTGATGCACGCCGGGTTCCGATCTGCAAGTGCTCCAGTGGTTTTCCGCGGTATCCAACTGGCAGCTTTAGCTGGTTTTCCTGCGGCAGTTGCCATGGGATGCGCGATTCTCGCCCGTCCCTTGAGCAGCGCCTTGATGTGGATTCTGATGGCATTTGTCATCGGGTTCTTCCTGCCGCGTTACGTGTTGCGACGGATGATTAGATCCCGTCAACAATTAGTGCGCTGGGGTCTCGCGGATGCTCTGGACCTCATGGTCATCTCCGTCGAAGCTGGACTCGGTTTGAATGCCGCGATGGTTCGAGTGAGCAGTGAATTGAAAGAGGTTCACCCTGATATCTGTGAAGAATTCGAACTGGCAAACCTGGAAATCCGGGTAGGGCGCGAACGTGATGAAGCTCTGCGTAATCTTGCTGAGCGGACCGGTGTCGACGATTTGCAGAGCCTGGTCGCGATGTTGATCCAAACGGACAAATTCGGCACGTCCATAGCACGGGCCATTCGCGTGTTCTCAGATTCATTACGGACCAAGCGACGCCAGCGTGCTGAGCAAGCGGCACAAAAGGCGGCAGTGAAATTGTTGTTTCCGCTGGCCTGTTTTCTATTCCCGACGTTGTTCATCGCAATCCTCGGCCCCGCTGCGCTCACGATGATGGATACCTTCAAGAAGATGTAAAGGAGCCTGACCAATGCGCGCACGAAGAATAATCGCAGTTTTCATAGCATTCGTTCTGACGATCGGGGCCACTGCCATGTGGAGCGCCTCTACGGTAGAACGCGAGGGTGATACGGACGCGAATGCAATTGAGGATTCTGGAACACTCGCTGGCAGCGTCGATGAGGACGGCAACGTTAAAGAGCGGAAGAAGGGTGGCAACAGAGTGGTGCGCGTTTTTGCCGCTCCGTTCAAAGCATTCGGCAGGCTCTTCAGCAACCGAGACGATAAGAAACTTCAACGTATGTCCGAGAAGGACGCGGAGAAGTTCGAAACTGTCGGCGTTGCTCGAGTGGAAGACAGTCGCACGCCCCAAGCAGCGAAGTTATCGGCCTCGGCGTCTGCGAAAGAACATCTGGCAACAGGTCGCGCACACCTCGTGAATGGCCGGCTCAATGAGGCCATCTCAGAACTATCAACCGCGACGTCAATCGATCCGAAACTAAGCGAAGCGCACAACCTGCTAGGCGTCGCCTACGACAAGAAAGGCCTGGCAGACCGCGCCAAAGATTCGTATCAACACGCCGTTAAGTTTGAACCAGACGATGCACAGACGTTGAACAATCTTGGCTTCTCTCTCTATCAGAGCGGCAACTATCGCGCTGCTGCGGACCGTTTGAAGCGTGCAGCGAAACTGGCGCCAACGGACGAACGCATCTTGAACAATCTCGGACTGGCGCTATGTCGTTTGGGCAAGTTCCAGGATGCTTACAAATATTTTGCGCGGGCTGCCGGTCCAGTGATGGGCAATCTGAATACGGGAAGGATGCTTGAGAGGTTCGGACGGGATGAAGATGCAATTCGTTATTACGAGGACGCACGTCGCATCGATCCCTCCAGCACGGTGGCGCTAAGACGGCTGGCCGACTTGTATAAGCGCACCGGCAATCCTGAACAGGCGCAGGCAGCGAGTAACGCTCTCGCTACGGTCTCAATGGCAAACGCAGGCAGGTAGAACAACCACTCGTCACGTCAGTACGACGCGCAGCAGGTGTTCTAAGAGGCGCAATAGATCGACAGACAAGGTGTCTGACCTACTTAAGACAGGACATTCTTCATGACGCAAACAACGATACTTTCCCGCGCAGAAGTTGAAACCATGGGACCGCCGGTGCCAGAAGAACTCGCCGACCTGGGTGTCGGTGAAGGCTTTCTTTGTGATCTGGCACTTAAACATGTCGCCATGATTCCAGAGCCGACTACTACCGCCGTTGCCGAGCGCCTAAATCTGCCGCGCGCGTTGACGGAAGAAATCCTGCAAAAACTGTATCGGGAGAAGCTGATTGAAGTGCGGCTGCAAACGGCGGTCGGGTCCAGTCGATACAGTATGTTGGACCACGGCTGGGATCGGTTGGTGCGTTTGCTTTCAGTGTCCGGTTATAGCGGGGCGGCACCCGTGTCATTGTCTGACTACAGTCACATGATGCGCCTGCAATCTATTCCGTCACATCCGGCTTCAATGGAGACTGTACGGGCTGCGTTTCATGATCTGATCCTGCCGGAGTCGTTGTTGCAAACCCTGGGTTGTGTGATCAACTCACGACGGTCGCTCTTCCTTACCGGTCTTCCAGGGACTGGCAAGACGGCTGTTGCGGAACGCATCAACGGCGCATTACCCGGCGCCATTTGGATCCCGCACGCCATTGAAATTGATGGTCAGATTATTCGCGTCTTTGATTCACACTGTCATCGCATAGCCTCAGCGGACGTGACGCCGGCTGAATATGACCGCCGTTGGGTCCTGATCGATAGGCCGCTCGTCGTAGTTGGGGGCGAGCTGACCCTTCAGAACGCTGATTTGACATGGAGTGAAGCAGCAAAGTTTTACGAAGCACCCTTCCAGATGAAATCCAACGGAGGCACACTCGTAATCGACGACTTTGGGCGCCAGCGCGTCGCGCCGCAGGACTTGCTTAACCGGTGGATCGTTCCACTGGAGCGTCGCGTGGATTATCTGGCGCTGCACACTGGTAAGAAAATTGAGGTGCCCTTCGAACAGCTCGTCGTTTTTTCTACCAACCTCGATGAGAAAGATCTTGCAGACCAGGCGTTCCTGCGACGAATGGGCTACCGCGCGCGGGTTGAGCCACCCACGCCCGCCGCCTACATCGAGATTTTCAAATATCAGGCCTACAACCGCGGCATTCGTGTGGACCAGCCGGTGCTGGACCATGTGATTGATAAATATCGGATTGAACGCCGGCAAATGAAGGGCTGCGAACCGCGAGACCTTTTGGACCGCTCCACTGACATCTGCTTGTTTGAAGGGCAGTCCCTGGAGTTGACGCCGCATATTCTGGACGTGGCCTGGCGCAATTACTTTGGCACGTCGCACACCTTTGCCCCTACAGCCACTCAGGAAACGATGATTGAGCGAACGCTGGCCGATCCGCTTGAGCTTTAAGTAAGAGGCAACTCTTTGGCGTGCGCCTCTACCAAAGAGCGCCCAACAAATTATGAAAACCTGCTTAAAACAACTTCTAAAAACCGCAGCCTTGCTGATGGTTGTTTGCGGTACCGTGTTAGCTCAGGCGCAGGCACCTGAAGCGACCAGTGAAACGTCGTTGCACACTCGGCTGAAGCTCAAGGACGGCAGCAGCATTCTGGTAGATGAAGCCTGGGAAAGCGAGCAGGGAATCTGGTACCGGCTTGGTGGAATCAGCCATTTGATCGAACGGAATCAAGTGAAAGTAATCGATCGCGGCGCTACGCCTAAACCGAAGGTCCCGCTTGCAAAGGTTGTAGAGACTGACAACACCGCAACAGATTCAAGTGAGCAACCTGTCTGGATCTATTTGAAAGGCGGCGCGAAGGTTGAAGCTGACAGCGCTACCGAATCTGCGACCGGTGTCTGGTACAGACGCGGTTCATTTACCATCTTTGTCGAGCGGTCTCGAATTGATCATATCGAGCGAGAAGACCTGGACAATCTGGCTGAAGCCGACTCTTCTACCAAAAAAGCGCGAGGTTGGACTACGGGCAACTCGAGGATCGACAGTTTGATTAAGCAGAACGGCGCGAAGTTTGGCGTCGATCCATACCTCATTTTTTGTGTGATGGAGCAGGAGTCGCATTTCAACGCTCGCGCGTTGTCTCCCAAAGGAGCGCGTGGCCTGATGCAATTGATGCCGGGAACCGCCGCGCGATTTGGTGTTCGACGGCCATCTGACCCCGCGCAAAACATCGCCGGCGGTACGAGGTATCTGAAACAACTGATCCAACAGTTTGACGGACGTATAGATCTTGTCCTGGCGAGCTACAACGCCGGCGAGGGGGCCGTCTTGAAATTTGGGCGGAAGGTCCCACCTTACCGTGAGACACGCGATTACGTTAAGCGAATAAGTTATCGCTATCGTCGCGCCAAACCGGCGACGACCTCGAAAGGGAATGTGACGTCAATCGTTGCCGCGGGAATATAGTTGACCGTCTGAAGCAGCCACTAGAGAAGAATGAGAAGGACACTCGTCAATTCCATACTGATCGCCGCCATCTGTCTCGCCGGCTCGAGCGTTTCTTACGCTCAGCGGGCCGAAACTCCGCTTACAAACCCTTCCATCGTCAAGCTGGTCCGCGCCGGGTTTAAGGAGAAGACGGTTATCGCAATCATTCAGAATCGTCCTAACCGATTCAATCTGGATCCTGACCGCCTGATTGAGTTGAAACGAAATGGCGTCAGCGACAACATTGTCCTTGCTATGTTGGCCCAGGACGAATCCTTCATCGTGGCCGACGACGAATGGACGCTGGATTCACCTTTTGGACGAACTAAAAGACGAGACAATTCAACACAGTCCGGCGAATCCGGCGTGTTTGGTAGTAGCGGGGGATCCAGAGGACAAACTGATGGGCGCGGTTTGAGTGGTGCAAACGAAAACGAGACTACGACAACAGGGACTGCAACGGTCCGGATTCTTAGACCACCGTCGGAGGCAGGCGGGGCGGCATTGAAACTGGAGAAGACGCCGACGTTAACGAATGAGTCGGTGATCAAGTTGGTGGAAGCCGGTTTTTCCGAAGGCACGATCATCAAGCAAATTGAAGACTCACCGGCTGACTTTGATTTGTCCGCCTCAAAGCTCCAGGAGCTTAGGCGGAGACGGGTGACAGATCCGATTATTGACGCAATGACTGCCGCCATGAGCGATGAGCCTGGCCCGAAGCGAACTGTAGTACCTAGAGCAAAAGGGAACTAAGGCCATGCGCTGCGGCCGTAAGACTCACGCGCTGGTTCGGCTTCCTCTGCTTCTGCTCGTGCTCCTGTTTGCCGGAGCGCATTGCCGTTCAGCTGTTGCGCAGTCAAACCCAACTCCCACTCCTTCTGTAGCACCCGAACAGGAAATAGATCCAGACGATGTTATCTCCGTAAATACTTCGGAGGTAATGTTGCCAGTGAGCGTTCGCGACACTGCCGGTCGACTAGTTATTAACCTTACTCGCAAGGATTTTCGGATCTTCGAAGATGGAGTAGAACAACCGCTAAGTGATCTGAGTATGCGGAAAGTTCCGGTTGACGTGGCTTTGATTGTCGATGCGTCCTCGTCTGTTGCGGACAATCTCGATGACTTCCGTCATGCGGCTGAAGGTTTTGCTGCGCATCTTGCGGCAGAAGATCGTGTGAGCCTGATCCAGTTTGACGATAGGGTTGTCTTGCTTCAGGACTGGACCGCAAGCAGGGTGCAACTGCGTCGTGCGCTGAAGCGCATAGTACCGGGAATGTTCACGCGCTTTCACGACGCTATGCTCTTGGCTTCTCGCGACCAATCGCCGCGCGCTGATGCCCGACACGCGATCATCGTCTTGACTGACGGGATAGATAGTGGACGCGGTGCGAGCTTCGCCGCAGCTATGCGTGCCGCGCTCCAGTCTCAGACGGCAGTGTACGTGATTAGTAACACGGAAATCGAAAGAGCCAGCAAGCAGGCGCAGCTCTCGGCGCTGCTCTCCGGCTCTGAATCAGCAGTTCGATTCAATCAACTCGGAATTGATGACCTCCGACTTGGTTTGGCGGCGCTGGAAGCCAGTGAACGCAACTTACAAGAACTAACCTCCGCAACGGGCGGACGACTCTACCGGCCCTCAAGCTTCAGCGATTTGGAACGAACATACGCCGAGGTGGCAGAAGAACTTCGACAGCAGTACACGCTCTACTACAGTCCGTTGAATTCGAAACGCGACGGCCAGTTCCGGCGTGTGCGCGTCGAGACCAACTCCTCCACGCATCTAGTCTCCTCTCGAGTGGGATACTACGCTCCCAGGAAGTAGATCATTGGGTTTGCCGATGGCCATTTAAGGGCGTTTCCTCAGTCCTTCACTCCGAATAAAAGCCTAGTTGGCAGCGTCCGGATCTAGTCGCTCGCGTTGGACAAAATGCTACGCGTTTTGACTTCAGCGCAGCCGTGAGCCTTCTTGACACGCCGCCGAGCATCCGCTAATCTACGCTGCGCTTCTGGTCAATCCTACTTAAGTTGAGCTATTCATTAAGTTACGTTTGGCCAAAGCGCTGACGGCATGGTCATTGCCATCGAATAACGACAAGTTTGCAGGGTACGTGTGCTTTCCCACCTTGCAGGCAATGAATTCAAATTAAAAGAGCGGTTTTTAGAGGAGCGAATTAATGCGACTAATCAAGCGTGCCGAGAAAGGCCTCACCTTAGCAGCCGGCGGCATACATAACGCTATTGCGTCAGTTAACAAATACAAGCCAAACGCGTCATTTACGCCAAAGTGGTCAGATAAGCCACTGCTCAAGTCATGGCAGAAGAGCAAACCGACTTTGGGTTGGCCGCGTACGACGGACTCGCTGTGTCCTAACTGCGTGATCGAGGCGAGGGAATCAATCCTGAGCGGCAAGCAAGACGTCAGTGTTCTCATTAACGAGAAAGTGGGCGAAATCAAGGCGCAGATCATCGAGCGAGACGGCGAGATCTGGATGGTCAAAGACTGTCCGATCCACGGTCACTTCGAAGACATGATGGCGATTGACGCGAAGTTCTTGACGCATATCGAAAAAATGTTTCCCGGCCGCGACATCGACGCACACAATGACGAGAAGCTCCACAACCACGGCACCAGCACCATCAAGTATGGACGCGGTGCGGTGCTTACCGTAGACCTGACAAACCGCTGCAACATGATGTGCGACCCATGCTTCATGGACGCGAACCAGGTTGGCTTTGTTCACGAGCTGAGCATGGAGGAGATTCGAGAGATCCTTGACAACGCGATCTCGATCAAGCCGCGTCGTCAGATGTCGGTGCAGTTCTCCGGTGGCGAGCCTTCAATTTCGCCGCACTTTATCGAGTCGATCAAATATGCTCGCAAGGTTGGCTACAACAGCGTACAGGCGGCGACTAATGGTATCGAGTTCGCCAAGAGCAAGGACTTCTGTCGTGAAGCTGCTGAAGCCGGTCTACGCTATGTCTATCTGCAGTTTGATGGAATCGGCAACGATGCCAACAGCCATCGCCAGGTCGGCAACTTGTTTGACGTGAAAATGCGGGCCATCAACAACCTGCACGAGGCGGGTGTTGAGATTGTGCTGGTGACGACGCTGGTTAACGGAATCAACAACGATCAGGTTGGTTCTATCGTTCGGTTCGCTTTGGACAATCCCAAGAAGATCGCCTTCCTCTCGTTCCAGCCGGTTTCGTTTACCGGACGCGATGAGGAGATCACGCCGCAACGTCGTTTGCAACAGCGCTACACGCTTTCGCACCTGGCGCATGACGTGAAGAATCAGGTCGGTATTACCGAGCCGACACGCGATTGGTTTCCGCTGTCATTGATGGGAGCTTTCGCCGACTTCGCAGATTTGGTCCACGGTCCGCAAGCCGAGTGGGGCCAGGTTTCCTGCGGTTGCCACCCGAACTGTGGCGTGGGAACAGCGGTAATGGTTGATAAGGAAACGCGTGAGATGCGACCGGTGCCGGAGTTCTTGAACATCCCCGGGCTGGTGAAAGACATGCAGAAGATTACGGACGCTGCACGTGGCAAGTGGATGTCGAATTTGATGATGGGTCTGGCGCTTCTCAAGCATTACAACCCTTACAAGTCGCCTTCGCAGTTCACCCTTTACGAGCTCTTCAAGAAGTTTGACAAGTCGTTCGGGCTGACCGGCAAAGACTACGGAAAGGTGACCGGCGATCGCTCCACGGACGATATCCAGAAGCGTCGCTCAGACCGCTGGAACTTCCTGTTCATCGCGGGAATGTGGTTCCAGGACCTCTTCAACTACGACTTCCGTCGTACCGAGATGTGCATCATTCCTTATGGAACTCAGGAAGGTGAGATTTCATTCTGCGCCTACAACACGGGCATCGGTTGGAGAAACATCATCGAGAACATGCACCAGAACGCAACGGTTGCGAAATGGTATGAGGAAAACGGGCGTCACGAGATCTTCGCGCGCGGCAAGGAAGTTGACCTCAATGACAAGACGCATGGTCTGGTGTTGAATCCAATCGACTTGACCCGTCCCAACAAGCCGGAGATGGAAGGACCAAAGACTGCGCATGAAGAAGCCGTAATGATGCGCAAGCTTTATCAGGAGATGGTCCTGAAGAAACAGCTCGATGTGAAGGAAGCCGATAAGCCAGTTCAGATTCAAAGTCTGAGCCGCAAGAAGCAGGAAACTGCGGAACCGGCGCTGGTGTAACGGCTGGTCTATATGACAAGCGAGCCCCGCGAGCTGTCCGAATGTTCGCGGGGTTCATTGCGTAAAAAGTCCGCAAATTAAGGGTTTGCATTGCAGTTTGCAGGCTTCGTTACTTGACCACAGGCGTTTACGACGTGTTAAATAGCCGGGTCAACAAATTGGACGAGAAACTTTAGGAAAGACGGAAAGCGAATGGCTATAGTTACTATTAATCAGGGCGAATCAATTGAAAGCGCGCTGCGTCGGTTTAAGCGCAAGGTGATGACTGAAGAAATCATCAAGGATGCGAAGAAGCACGCATTTTTTATCCCTCCCGGCCAGAAGGCGAAACTCAAATCAGCTCTTGCACGCAAGCGAAACAAGAAGAAGGGTCGCATGCGCACTACCCCGCGAGACTAGTGTTGTACCGGCGCCCTCGAGTGCCGTCTCACCCCGTCCTCAGAGTCAAACGATAAAACGTGGCGCTCCGGAAGTAGCTCGGGATTGGTGAGACTCGGCAATCGCGGGCCGGTTCGAGTTTCTGATGACACGAATTCTGCTTACGAACGATGACGGCATCCAATCGAATGGCCTAATCAAACTTGAAGAGGCTCTACGAGAGGTCGGCGACGTTTATGTTGTCGCTCCCGCATCTGAGATGAGCGGTGCGTCACATAGTCTTACTTTGGCGCGACCTCTGCGCATCCGCCAGATTGACGAGCGCCACTGGACAGTAGATGGCACCCCCACCGACTGCATCACCCTCGCACTAAACAAAATCCTTCCCAAAGAAGAGCTGCCTCACGTTTGTGCCTCCGGCATAAATCACGGCGGCAACCTCGGTGATGACGCTACCTATTCCGGAACCGTGGCGGGTGCACTTGAAGCGACCATTCTCGGAGTGCCGGGGCTCGCATTTAGTTTGGTCGCTAGAGAGAACTTCGATTTTGGTGAGTCTGCACAGTTTGCAGTCACGGCGGTCCGGAAGGTTTTAGCGGAGGGACTTCCGGAAGGAACGTTGCTCAACGTCAACATCCCGTCAAAAGAAATCAAAGGTGTTCGCGTTACGCGGCAGGGAATTAAGAACGCCCGGCCGGTAATAAGTGAACACATCGACCCACGCGGCAAACCGTACTTCTGGGTCGGCGAAGAGTATTTCAGCACCAACTCGGCGGAGGGAACCGACTACAACGCTATCGAACTCGGTTACATCTCCGTCACGCCTTTGAAGAGCGACATGACCGATCATCGGGCGCTCACCGCACTGGACAGCTGGAACTACTTAAAAGATGCCGAGCTGCTACACAAAGCGTAGCCGACTCAGCCTTCCCTGTATTGAATTGTATTGAGCTTCGTGCAAACCACCGGTCAACAGCCCTCAGGCAGGAGCCAGGATTATTCCATTCCCCGCGAGCGGATGGTTGACAGACTTCGTGAGTATTACCAAATCCGCGATTCCAAGGTGCTGGAAGCAATGCGCGCTGTTCCGCGTCACGCATTCGTTCCCGAAGCGCTACAGGGCCGCGCCTACGGTGATCATGCGTTACCGATTAGTGCGAACCAAACAATTTCGCAGCCGTTCATCGTTGCGCGCATGACCGAGCTCCTTGAAATCAATTCCGACAGCAGAGTGTTGGAGATCGGCGCCGGTTCCGGATATCAAACAGCGGTGCTGGCAAAGATTGCGGGCCAGGTTTATGCGATAGAGCGGATTGCCGATCTCGCGCGCGAGGCGCAAACGCGCATAAGACAACTCGGGATCTATAACGCAACTGTGAAATGTTTTGACGGCACGTTAGGCTGGGCATCAAACGCTCCGTACGATGCCATACTGGTTGCAGCAGGCGGGCCCAATGTGCCCGAGCCACTCGTGGCCCAGCTTAAGATTGGCGGGCGTTTGGTTGTGCCCGTTGGGGATTCGCGAGAATCGCAGAGGCTGGTGCGGGTGATCAAGACGCCAACCGGACCAAAGCATGAGGACCATGGCGCATGTGCTTTTGTGCCATTGATTGGACAACACGGCTGGTCAGCCTCTGGGTAGAAGAACAAGTATGGAATGGATTACTGACCTATTTCATCAACTGAGGGATGCTCTTAATCCCAAGTTGATTATCGAGATGCTGCTCGCCAAGGGCGGCATCTTTGTTTACTTTGGACTGATATTTATTGTCTTCGCCGAAACCGGACTCGCCGTAGGATTCTTTTTGCCGGGTGATTCATTGCTGGTAGTGGCCGGTCTTTTCGCTGCCACCGGCAAACTAAATCTGGCGATCCTTTTGAGCACCTTGTTTGTTGCGGCCGTAGTCGGCGATGCCGTCGGCTATTACACAGGTCTACGGTTAGGGCCGCGCCTTTTCAAACGTCAGAAATCGATTCTATTCCGACCGAGCCATCTGCAGAAGGCGCATGCTTTCTATGAAAAATATGGCGGCAAAACGATCATCATCGCCCGCTTCGTTCCCATCGTGCGCACCTTTGCTCCGATTGTTGCTGGGGCTGCCCAGATGCCATATCGACGTTTCGTCGTATTCAACGTTGTCGGGGGGTTCTTATGGGTTTTCAGCATGCTGCTCAGCGGATACTTTCTCGGCAACATTCTGAAATCCAGATTTGGAATCGACCTGGATGAACACATCGAATGGGTAGTGATCGTTGTGGTGGCGCTGTCCCTGCTGCCTGCAGTCATCGAATATCTTAAGTCGAGACGCGAGAAGGCACGCAGGGCACAGGCCAGCAACGTTGAGGCTTAACCCCAGGCGACAAAACTCTCGTGAATCCCAATAACGAAAAAGCACGATCGACGCGTCGGCTGGGTTGGTTGGTGTTGCTTCTGCTTGCTCTCGTCAGCTTGGCACTGGTGGCTCTGCCTGTCTGGATTGTTCAGCCTTTCAAACCCCAAACGAGCCAGGGACTGGAATGGTCTTACCTAATGCGGCGCTGGTCTCCGCTCGTTACCTTGTCAAGTTTGGTAATAGGCGCAGCACTCGTCATTTGGTTGTGGAGAAATTCGCAACGCTGGTGGCGAAAGGCCTTGCTGGTGATCATTGTCATCCCCTTGCTGGCAGCAACATGGTTCGCCCGGCAAAATCATTTCGAGTGGATGTTCAATCCGTTAGCCGGTGCAGCGTACGCAAAGGTTAACGAAGCGAATTACGTTGCAGATAGCGATGTAGTTCTTGCTGTCGACAACAATGGCGAGGCTGTGGCTTATCCAATTCGGCTCATGGCCTACCACCACCTGGTCCAGGACGTTGTCGGTGGTACTCCGCTCGTAGCCACCTATTGAACGCTCTGTCACACCGGTCTGGTGTGGGAAACGACAGTAGACGGCAGGCTGCTTCACTTCAAGCTCGCCGGCATTAACAATCAAAACTTCATTATGCGCGATGACGAGACCGGATCCTGGTGGCAACAGGTGTCGGGCGAAGCCATCCTTGGCCCTCTGAAAGGGAAGCGTTTGAAACAGGTCTTTCACGACGAATTAACCTTTGGAATCTGGAAGCACGAGAAACCAAATGGCCGAGTGCTCCGGCCCAATGAAGAGATTGCCGCCAAAGATCGCTACGCACCCGCGAATTGGGAAGAGCGGATGTCGAGAGTTCCAGTAACAACGTCGGCCGAACTCGATAAGTCTCTGGAACCGCGGGCACTGGTCGTCGGCGTTAATGTGAACGGCGCGGCGAAGGCCTATCCATTGAACGCTTTGACGAAGCAAAGATTAATTTTGGACGACGTTGGGGGCCTCCCCATATTCATCGTGCTGGGTGAAGACCAGAAGTCGGTGCGCGGCTTTGAAAGATCGTTGGACGGTAGGAGCTTGGAATTCTTCGTTAAGAACGAGTCGCCGTCGCTGACGTTTTTCGACGGTGAGACTGGTACAGAGTGGAGTTTTGCCGGGACTGGAACCAGCGGTCCGTTGTCCGGACGTCAATTGAAGAAGATTCAGGTGCTGAACGACTACTGGTTTGACTGGAAAACTTACAATCCGCGCACGTCAGTTTATGAACTAGGCAACCGGTAGTCGGTATCGCTTTTTGCGAGGCTATCGTTCGTAACAATCTAGTCACGTTGGTATCGTCATCGCCCGACATCGGTGATCAGCACGACATCGCTCGCAATCACGCCCTTCGAAATGACGAGACTTCCATCTCGCGACCAGTCGTAGGAAAAGACCTCTCTATCCTTAAAGTCGGTTAACTGCTTTGGCGGGCCACCGTCGATTGGTTGACCCCAAATGTTTTCCGTGCCCCCACGGTTGTCGATGTAGGTCAGGCTCTTGCTGTCCTCGCTCCAACGCAAAAGGCTATCCCAATTCACATGCACAGTAGTGGCGACGTCGAA
>JALZOO010000174.1 GCA_030913905.1 Acidobacteriota bacterium | reverse complement strand
GATGCGGAGCGTTCGACGTGAAGACAATGGTGTAGACACGCGTCCCACCAACCAACACCGGCTCGAAGCTGATCATTGGATCTTTATTACTAATCTCAATCTGCACCTGAGCTGGATCGGCAGGCGTTGCGGTCGGCGTAGGTGTTGGGCTCGCAGCTGGACTGGGCGTGGGCGTTGGACTGGCCGGCGCTTTGGTCACGTTTTTGGTATTGGTTAACTGAAAAATGCGCCTCTGAGCGTAGTCGAACAGGAAGAGTTCGTAGTTACCGTCTCCATTGTTCTTGTTTTGAGTTGCGATGTCGCCGTTTGATTCAATCACTACGAATCGGCCATTCCCTGTGACATCCCCGGCGAGGGAAAGAAACGGGTTCGCAGCACCGCCCAAAGTGGAAGACGTCAGTTGTGTCACGAACGGATCCGGCGTGGGCGACTGTCCCAGCGTAGGTGAAAACGCGCCAAAGGCGAGCACAAGCACGACAATGGCGCACTGAGAACTTAGAACTTGCTTCACGAAATCCTCCGAAATAAAGACGCAGATACGAGCAGATTAGATGCCCGGGGAGCGAGCAGCGGTTGCGGGCGAAAAGATACCCACTGTCAAAAGAATCGACATTTTACGCAGAGACCACGCTAACCGCAAGCAGACAGCCCAATGAACGCCTGCGAGTATCGCAGGTGTACTGTTTCGGTTGACTTTACCGCTTAGCGCCGAACAGTTATCGTTTTGGCACCATGGCCACGGCACTTCGCGTCGAGCGCGTTTCCAAACAGTACCGCATCTACGACCACCCCAACGATCGTTTGAAGGAAATGATCACGCGTGGCCGGTGGAAACGACACCGTGAATTTTGGGCGCTCAAAGAGATCAGTTTTGAGGTTGAAGCGGGAACAACCACGGGCATTATCGGGCCAAACGGCAGTGGGAAATCCACTCTGCTTCAGATAATCACGGGCACACTTGAGCCAACGCACGGCAACGTTTGGCATCAGGGACGCATTGCAGCGCTGCTCGAGCTCGGCTCCGGCTTTAATAATGAATTTACCGGAATCGAAAACGTTTTCATGAATGCGTCGCTAATGGGATTTTCCCGCACCCAAACAGAAGCACTGCTTCCCGAAATAGAACGGTTTGCCGAGATTGGCGCCTTCATCCATCAGCCTGTTAAGACGTACTCCAGCGGCATGTATGTCCGGCTGGCTTTTGCCGCGGCAATTAGTGCTTCACCGCAAATACTGATCATCGATGAGGCGCTGGCGGTCGGCGATGCTGTGTTCCAACATCGATGTATGCGACGATTGAAAGAGATGCAGGAGAGCGGCGTTACGATTTTTTTCGTTTCACACGATCCAAACGCGATTCGCGCGTTGTGTTCCCGAGCAATTCTTCTCAATGCGGGCCAGGTGGAAGCTACTGGAAAACCCGCGGACGTGCTCAACCGCTACCAGGAGTTGATAATGGCACGCGAAGCCGCTTACGAAGCTGTTACACCACCTGGCGACGAAGCGTCACATGTTGAAGAGCCTTTGCTTGAAGATGACGCGCCGCTTGAATATTCCTATCGCCACGGCGACGGAACTGCGGAAATTCTAAGAGTTGATTTGCTCAATGCCTCCGGTCGGAGAGTACAACTGGTGGAGACCGGTGAGCATTTGGTGTTGCGGGTCCGCATATTGTTTTATGCAGATGTTGAAGACCCGGTGTGCGGGTTTCTAATACGAAATCGACACGGTATTCACCTTTACGGCACCAACACCGAACTTCAGGCAATCGAGCTGGGCCCGGTTGCTCGCGGCGAGATCGTCGAAGTGACGTTTGCCTTCGATTGCTGGGCGGCCCCGGACTCCTACTCGATCACAGTTGCCGCTCACAGTGCTGATGCGATTAGCTTTGATTGGATTGATGGCGCTTTGTTCTTCCAGGTTGTGAGCGTGACGCAAATGGAGGGAGTGGCTAATCTTGACGCCACCATCAGCAGCAAGCGCCTTGGTATGCGGAACATACATCAGCTCGATCGCAGAACTACGACTCCGGTCTGAAATCTATGTCTGAACCCCGCTATCGTGAATTAGATGTCAACCAATTGATGGCCACGATTCGAGAGGCCGTGGCCCAGCGCGAAGCAGATGGCGACACTTCGCTTCTCGAATCCTCCGCGGCGCTGAGAAAACTTCTGTCTGACTGCGAGACTGCCATTACTGAACAGGTCGAAGTTGTTCCATCCGACTTACAACCAGAGTTCACTCCGTCACGGAATGGTAGATACCACCTAAACGATCTCCTGAAATACCACGACAGAGATTTCGTAAGAAACGCCTATCGAGCTTTGCTAAAGCGCGAACCTGACGACTCGGGCTATAACCACTTTCTTGATAGTCTGCGCAGCGGGCAACTCACCAAGCAGGAGATCATAGTTATTCTGCGCGCTTCTCCCGAGGGCCGGGACAAGGCGATCAAGATCGAGGGGTTGCGCCTGCCTGTATTAAGGCGGCAGCTCTACCGCATACCTGGACTTCGTTACCTGATCCAACTGGTCACGACATTCGCGCGCCTTCCGGTAATGGTTCGGCACCAGTCGGAATTTCAAGCTTATTCAGTTGCGCAACATCAACGCCTCGAGGAACGGCTGGCCGAACGCTCGGACGAAGTTAGCGCGTTGCTCTCGCAAAGGATTTCGCAGTTGGTGTCGGAGGTGACTGAGTCGCAGAAACAGATCGCGAGTCTTCAGCACCAGCAGATTAGTGCCCTCTTTCGAGAACAACAGGAGCTCGGCACGCAGCAGACATTACTGAGAGCAGAGATGTTTGCTCAGCCCTCTTTAGAACAGGTCAGGCTCATGGTTGAAGAAGCCGGTAACGGTTCTTCCGCGCTCTCCCAAAGTGAGAAACTCTCAAACAACTTGACTCCAGAAGAACAGGCAAAGGTCCAGGCCTTTTATGCTTCCTTCGAAGATCAATTCCGCGGCGCCCCGGCAGATATTAAGGAAGGGCTGAGATTTTACCTGCCCTATCTAAAGGAGGCCGGGATTGAAACAGGCATTCTCGATCTTGGCTGCGGCCGAGGGGATTGGCTCGCGCTTTTGCGGGAGGAAGGACTGGAAGGTCGAGGGGTTGAGATTAATACCGGTCTGGCCGAACAGTGTCGAACGGCCGGATTCGAAGTCGTTGAAGCCGATATCCTCGAGTATCTGCGCAGTCTTCGTGACAAGAGTGTTCGCGCAGTGACCAGCTTCCACGTAGTGGAGCACCTGCCATTTGAAAAATTGATTCTCCTGGTCGATGAGATCGTAAGAGTGCTGGAACCGGGCGGCCTGGTGATCTTGGAATCACCGAGTCCGGAAAACCTGGTGGTTGCAGCCTGCAATTTTTATGCGGACCCCACGCACCACAAACCTGTATATCCTCACACGCTAAAATTTTTGTTGACGCAGAGTGGATTGGCCAGTGTGCGTCTCGAATTTCTACATCCGGTCGAGGACAGTCCGTATGCTGATGGGGAGGGAGTGCTGCAAGCCCTTCATACCTGGTTTTATGGCCCACGCGATTTCGCGGTAATCGGCTCTAAGGTGTAAAAGTATTCCTCAAAGTTGGTCCTTTACTTCTCCACCCGACCATCGAACCGACCCAGCCTAATTAGCATGACTCGAATTGCCATACTGGCCCAGACAATCGCCTCCGGAGACGCCGTAGGAAATGACGTGTGTGGGATGAGTCAGGCGCTCGAGGCGCGCGGTCATGATGTTCGAATATATGCGGAGCATTGGAACGTAATCGAGCAGAAAGTTTGGCCGGCATCCGAAATAGCTGATTTTCTAAAAGCGCCGTCAGACGTGGCTATCTATCATCACTCCATCGGTTGGAACCAAGGAGTGGAACTGTTGCAAGCGCTTGAGAAGAACAGGACGGTAGTCAAATATCACAATGTAACTCCGCCTGAGTTTTTCTTTGGTGTGAGTTCTGATTTCGAAAACAGGTGCCGGCTCGGACGAGAACAACTCGCGGACCTGGCGCGTGCTGGTTGTGATCTCTATCTCGCTGACTCCGCATTCAACCTGCAAGAGCTAATAGCCCATGGCATTGACAGAGGCTTCATAGTTCCACCTTTTAACCATGTCGACCGGCTATGCTCATCGGAACCCGATCTAAAGGTCCTGGACGCTTGCAGCG
>JALZOO010000170.1 GCA_030913905.1 Acidobacteriota bacterium | reverse complement strand
ATTCTCTGCCTGCGGCCATTACTTCGGCTTCAAGCTTTTTGGAAAGGGAACTCCGCCAAACGTCTTCCAGCCCGGCTACCTCGGCCGAGACAACTTCAGCGTCGCCGATCTTTATTTTCAGCGCTTCGCCGCCGGCCCGGCCGATAAATGTGAATGGACAGTTATGTCGCGCCGCAATTTCGGCAACGGCACTTTGCGAGGACGCAGGAAAGCTGATGATGATCCGCGACGGTGATTCGCTGAATAGCGCCGCCGAAACGAGTAGAGAATTTTGCAGCGCGATTTCGGCCCCAATGCGCTGATGGTTTAGGGAAGAGAAACAACACTCCGCCAGCGCTATTGCCAGCCCGCCGTCAGAACAATCGTGAGCCGAGGACAAAAGTCCGGCTTCGGCAGCCTCGAGACAAACATTCTGCACGGCAAGTTCAGCTTTGAGATCGATACTTGGCACAGTGCCGTTTGCAATCATTTCTTCCGTCGTTTGTCCTTCAACAACGGCTGCATATTCGCTAATGGAAAGGTCATCTCCCGTGATGCCAAGCAGTGCGATCAAGTCGTCCTGCTTAAACCCAGGCTGCACCACACGACGGACGTCTTCGACCAGACCGATCATTCCGATCACTGGCGTGGGAAGAATTCCGCGTCCTTCAGTTTCGTTGTAGAAAGAGACATTGCCGGATACGACGGGAGTATTAAACGTGCGGCAGGCTTCAGCCATGCCGTCGATGACTTCCGAAAACGACCACATCACTTCCGGCCGTTCAGGAGAAGCGAAGTTTAAGCAGTTGGTCACAGCCAGCGGACGCGCGCCAACGCACACGACGTTTCGCGCGGCTTCAGCAACGATCAATTTTGCTCCTTCTCGAGGATTGGCTGCGCAATAACGTCCGTTGCCGTCGAGCGTTATCGCTAGCGCTCGACGCGTCTCCTTGATTCGCACTACCGCCGCATCCGCGCCCGGCAAAACGGTGGTGTTGGTCCTGACCATGTGATCGTATTGCCGGTAGACGTATTGTTTCGACGCCAGGTTGGGCGAGGATAAGAGTGTTTGGAGCACGTTGTTGTAATCGCGATCTTTGTCCTTTGTACTTTGATCTTTGGACATTGGACTTTGGACATTGGACTTTGGACTCGCCATCGCGCGCTCGTACAAAGGCGCTTCATCAGTCAGCGCGGAAACAGGAATGTCAGCGACCATCTCGCCATTGTGGAGGACGCGCATGTTTCCGCCTTCGCGCACACGCCCGATAACCACTGCATCCAGGTCCCACTTGCGAAAGATGTCGATCACTTCACGCTCGCGACCTGAATGAGCAACGATCAGCATCCGCTCCTGCGACTCTGAAAGCAGCATTTCATAAGCCGTCATGCCGTCTTCACGCTGCGGCACGAGAGTCAAATCAATCTCAACACCGGTGCCGGCGCGCGCCGCCATCTCGCACGATGATGACGTCAAACCGGCCGCGCCCATGTCCTGAATTCCCGCAACCGCTCCGCTGCGCATTGCTTCCAGGCAGGCTTCCAGCAACAACTTCTCGAGAAACGGATCGCCCACTTGGACGGTCGGCCGTTTCTCCAGTGCTTCTTCATCAAACTCAGCTGACGCCATGGTCGCGCCGTGAATGCCGTCGCGTCCGGTCTTTGCGCCGACATACAAAATTGGATTACCGATTCCCGTAGCTTTGCCAAAGAAGATTTGGTCCTGTCGCACAAGGCCGAGTGCGAACGCATTAACCAGAGGGTTCAGCGAATAGGCGTCATCAAAAGCAACTTCGCCGCCTACAGTTGCTACACCAAACGCGTTCCCATAATGAGCGATTCCCCCAACGACGCCGGCCAGCAACGAGCGATTGCGGCGGCCATATTTCGGATGGTCCAGCGAGCCAAAACGCAAGCTGTTCATTGAGGCAATCGGCCGTGCGCCCATGGTGAAGACGTCGCGGAGGATTCCGCCAACGCCCGTGGCAGCGCCCTGAAATGGTTCGATAAAGGAAGGATGATTATGAGATTCAATCTTGAAAGCGGCACACCAGCCATCGCCAATATCCACAATGCCGGCATTTTCTCCGGGCGGCACGATGATGCGCTCGCCGGTGGTGGGCAGCCGCCGCAAATGAATGCGCGACGACTTGTAAGAACAGTGTTCAGACCACATCACCGAGAATATTCCGAGTTCATCGAAACTCGGCTCTCGTCCTAACAGCGACTTGATACGTTCGAATTCTTCCTGAGTAAGATTGTGGGCGGCTACTACTTCGGGCGTGATGGGTTCCATAAGAAGCAGAGGTCAGAAGTCAGCGGTCAGAAGACAGAAGGCAGAAGCAGAAGGCAGAAGGCAAAAGGCAGAATGCAGGGCGGTATGATATTTCTGCTCACTGCTCACCGCCCACTGCTCACTGCTCACTGCTCACTAGCTTGTCGATCGCAGCGCGCAACTCTTCCGGCTTCACGCGGCCAAAATGCTTGAAAACTATTTCACCCTTCTGATTGTAGAGAAATGTTGCCGGCAAGGCCCCGGCCCACTCAGGATCG
>JALZOO010000161.1 GCA_030913905.1 Acidobacteriota bacterium | reverse complement strand
GCGTACGCCGGGACCGATCTCGCCATTTGGGGATGTGAGCGCGCAATTGTCGGACGGTAATTCGAGCTATAACGCAATGAATCTGGAAGTTAAAAAACGCTTCTCAAACAACTTCCAGTTCCTGGCGTCGTATACATGGTCCCATTCGATTGACGACTCTTCGGATTTGCAAACGCTCTTGAAGCCGCAGGACAATCGTAACTTCAGGGCTGAGCGTTCGGATTCACTATTTGACCAGCGCCATCGTTTTGTTTTCAGTGGCGTCATGATGTCTCCTGAGTCTTGGCGCGGTTCTTCAAGCATAATGCGACGAGTACTCTCTGACTTTACTGTGGCGCCGATCGTGGAAATTTCATCAGGTAAGCCATTCAACATAATTACCGGCACAGACGCGAATGGTGACCTCCAAAGCTCGAATGATCGTCCGGTTATTCGTACAGACGGATCTCTTTGCGTTCCGGTTCTGGACGCAAACTGCGCGCCTCCGTTTACTAGTGGAAATTTACGCCGCAATGCCGGGATCACACACGGGTATGCATCGTTTGACCTGCGCGTGACGCGGCTGGTTCGTTTTGGCGAACGCGTTCGACTTGATCTGATTGCCGAAGGCTTCAACCTCTTCAATCGTTTCAACGAAGCGTCGGCAAATCCCTTCTACAATGAAGTCAACGCATTCCAGCAGCGTACGGGCGGTCTTTTCTACAGCCGCACGACCGCAGCGTACGATCCTCGCCAGTTCCAGTTTGGAGTGAAGCTTTACTTCTAGAGCCGTGATTGGAAAGGTTTAATTACCCATTTGTTGGGGAATAGCCAGCTAGTTCAACTAGCTGGCTATTTTTCTGTACTCAAGCTTCTTGCTCGGACTGTCCTTTCTGGGACCGCGGGCATCTTGCCCGCTCCTAGCTCCGAAGATATTGCTGATTGCTTCAACTACGGAAATGCTTTGCCCCAGCTCAAGCCGCAAACCCACTCAATGTGGAAATCGACGATTCTATTGAATGCAATCGCAGGTCAGGAAGGGTGGCAAAGCTTTGCGCGCCCCCGCTTCAAGCTGGAAAGCTAATCAGTTAAAAAGAAAACAACTGGATGGTATTCATATTTGAGGCGGAGGCGCGGCTGAAAAACGCCTTGCCACCCTTCCAGACGTGCGAATTGTTCTATTTGAGTTTTGAGTTCACGCATCGATCTTTACGGCGCGGGATAAACGTCGTATCCTGTTTAGCGCTAAAGCATTTCGAGACTCTGCAAATACTGGCTCTAGGCTCACTTAAACCCGATATAGGCTGCGCCATCTGACGCGGAGACACTTCATGTCCGCTCGCGAAATCTTCACACAGGCTTTCGGCATCGCAGTGCCTTTCCATGTTCTAGGCAAGCTCGGCCTTTGGCCAGGAAAGGTTCTACATAGACGACGGGCGTGGCAATCAGAAGGTCGAAAACTGCGGTCCGAAAAAACTCAAAGTGACGAAGTGAAGTGTTCGCCTTTACAAAAAGGGGCGGCCACTGAGCATCTTCGAACAGTCGGAGCAGTTTGCGATGATTATCAGCACTTCATCGAAATTACGGCCACGCACGCGAATACAAAAATGACTTTCAATAACGTTTGCAGAGTTGCGAGGATTATATCGACCCTCCGCGCGATGTGATTGAACTTACAGTTCCAAAACCTCAAGTAGGGTCGCGTGAACGAACTAGCTCGTTATTCCTTCAAAGGACAGTAACGTAAGGGAAACGACCATAAAGTCACAAACAATTGCCTCGCTTCACTCAAGAACATCACGTCATGTCTCTATCGGCAACAAGATTTCGGATTGTGCACAAAAATATTGCGGGCCCGAGTTACGGCGGAACTCTCTTAGGCGTTGTAGGGGTTCAAATGCCCGATCAATTAGACAATGATGGTTCTTGTAGGATCAGAGCGGCAGAACGGGATCTAAATCTCACTATTGTTCAAAACACCGTACTTGCTTTCGGAACATGGGCCGAACAAGTCGAGGCCCCGGCGCTCATCCTATTCC
>JALZOO010000153.1 GCA_030913905.1 Acidobacteriota bacterium | reverse complement strand
GAACTACGTCAAGTACTCGGGCATTTATAAGGAAGAGGAATAATTCGACGTTATACAAAACTACAGGAGCACAACGGTGACAGCTCGATTCCGCTTTGTCTTTGCAATCTTCGCAATCATTGCTGCCGGCGGGGTTTCTACAAAGGCGCAGGTGGCCAACGTCTCAACCGCAGCTGATAGTTCTACCGCAGCATCGGTCACTCCTGTGCCGGACGTAACTGATGGACCCTACACCTTGAAAAAAGGCGACAATGAACTTGGCTTTTGGGCGGGTGGTTCGTTCAAGGCGACTACCGTGTTTGCCGGCCTGACCGAAGCTGAGGCGCGCGATCGAAAGTTCTTTATCGCCGCTGTTCGTTATGGCCGGACGCTTTGGGCCAATGACAGCGTCGCGCTGCAATACACGCTGGATGCGATTCCTCTGGCTGTGGCAACTGGTAATATTCGGTCGAGCACGACCGTCGGAGGAGTGACAACTTTTCAGCGCGACACGACTTATGGCGCCGGTGCGACGCCTCTTGGTTTGCAACTCGACTTCGCCAACGGCTCAAAGGTCCATCCCTTCGTTCATGTCAACGGCGGTTTCCTGGTGTTCACACAGTCGATGCCGCTGCCTGATTCGGGCAGGGTCGCGCTCGTGGGCGAGGCAGGTACGGGCGTGCGCATATTCACTTCCGAACGTCGTGCCGTGACCCTTGGCGTCAGGTTTCACCACATTTCGAACGGCGATCGTTCAGGTTCAAACCGCGGGTTGAATCAGTTTGTCTTCTACGGCGGCTTTTCCATCTTCAGATAATGGCTTCAGCAAAGACGCAACCGGCGCGCGGCATGCGCGACTTCCTGCCCGCCGAAGTGCGGCGACGCGAGTATGTGATTGGGATCGTGAAGGAAGTTTACGAGCGCTACGGTTTTGAGCCGCTTGAGACCCCGGCAGTCGAGAACATTGAGACTCTCCTCGGGAAATACGGCGAGGAAGGGAATCAACTCATCTTCAAAATCCTCAAGCGCGGCGAACATGAAAAAACCGGAGAAGCTGACCTGGCGCTCCGTTACGATCTAACCGTGCCGCTCGCGCGCGTTGTTGCCCAATATCAAAACGACCTGCCGAAGTTTTTCAAACGATATCAAATCCAACCGGTTTGGCGTGCCGATCGGCCCGCGCGTGGAAGGTTTCGCGAGTTCTACCAATGCGACGTCGACGTTTTGGGTTCGCGCTCGATGGTCGTAGAGGCGGAGATTTGCGCAGCTGCCAGCGAGGTCTTGACCAGGCTTGGTTTCGACGATTTCAGCGTGCGTTTGAATCATCGATACGCACTAACGGGCGTGTTGCAAGCTGCAGGCATACCACTTGAGAAACATGATGCAGCCTTGATAGCTCTCGACAAGCTCGACAAAATTGGCAGCGAGGGTGTCGAAAAAGAATTCAATGCGCGAGAGATCGAAGCTGGTGCCGGTCGCAAGCTGCTCAACTTTTTTGTCGAGCTGAAGTCGCTCGAGCATCCGGCGGAGATCGCTGCCGGAGAAAGTCTGGAACAAAAACGGAAAGCGCTGAATGAGGCGATCCTGGGACGACTGGTGGAATTCGTTCAAAACAATGAACTCGGCGCGCGTGGTGTCGATGAGCTGCGCTCAATCCTGATGTTCGCAGAGGCCGCTGGGATTGGTGACAAGATTGAAATCGATCCCAGTCTGGCGCGCGGGCTCTCATACTACACCGGCGCCATCATGGAGATTAATGTTAAGGATTTGGCCGGGAGTCTGGGCGGGGGCGGTCGCTACGATAATTTGGTGGGGATGTTTCTGGGCGAGAATATCCCGGCTTGTGGCTTTTCGCTGGGACTCGAACGGATCATTGTGGTGATGACTGAGCGCGCTATGTTTCCAGCGGATATTCCAGCTTCTTCGGCCGATATATTGGTAGCAAGTCTCGGTGAGGAGTTCCTTTCCGAAGCACTCAGGCTGGCAAGGGAGCTTCGCGCGGCAGGAATGCGGGTTTCAACATATTCTGATGCTACGAACAAACCGCAAAAGCCTCTCTCTTACGCTAATGCACAAAATATCCCACTTGCGGTTCTCATTGGGGAGGATGAGCACGCGAAGGGTATCGTGACCGTAAGGAATCTGGTTGAGCGCGGCCAAGAGAGACCCGTGCGTCAAATCGCGGTGGACGTCATACGAGACATGCTTGCAACGGCCAAGAGAACAAGGAGATTGAGCAAGGAATGAAAGAGGAATCAGAAGCTCTCACCAAAAGTTGGTTGCGCGAGCATGATGATTCAATCTAAGTGGTTTCGTTAAACTTAGAGTAGCAAATGGAGAAAACGCTCCAAATTCTGAACCGAATGGTCGAGGATGGCGTGCTTAAGCAATACGCTATCGGTGGAGCAGTTGCAGCAATCTTCTATGTTGAGCCAATCAACACAAATGATCTGGATGTTTTCTTTAGTGCCGCAAGCGTTGGTTCAGACCTCACGGTCTTATCTCCCCTATACACATACCTTTTGAATTTGGGATATAGACTTCAAGGGGAGACGATTGACATCGAGGGTTGGCCAGTTCAGTTTCTGCCGGTATTCAATCCGTTGGTAGAGGAAGCCTTAGAGCAGGCAAGAGAAACCCAATTTGAAGCAACAACAACTCGAGTCATGACCTCCGAACACTTGGTTGCTATCATGCTCCAAACGGGCCGACTGAAGGATTATGCGCGAATACAACAGTTCCTTGAGCATAAAGTCGTGGACCGAACGAAACTCGCCGGCATCCTTAAGAGACATGCTTTGGACGAAAAATGGAGCTCATTCCAGCGGGATTATCTGTGATGAAAAAGTATCCTGACATTTCTCAACTGCTGGAGAAGAAGGCGAGACGCAGGCGTCGCTTAGCCCGCCTTCCGATCGAAGAGAAGATTGAAATCGTCAATAAATGGCGTGAACTCAGTCGCCAGATTCGAAAATTGAGGCTTGGAAACAAGACCTAACAGCGGAAGAAAGTCGTGAATGAAATGGCCGACATAGGCGAACATTACCTCGAGGACGCAATCTCCAGCCTGCGCGCGTACAAAAAACTCGCTGACAAGGCAATTGCTCAACTTAAGGATAACGAGTTCTTCGTCGCTATCGATGAAGAGGCAAACAGCATTGCCGTCATCATGAAGCACATGGCCGGCAACATGTTTTCGCGCTGGACTGACTTTCTAACTACCGATGGCGAGAAGCCCAATCGCAATCGCGACATGGAATTTGTGATCGATTCTCAAACGAGCAAGGATGATATCGTCGCGTATTGGGAGAAAGGCTGGCAGTGCGTCTTTGATGCGCTGGAACCGCTGAAGGCTGAAGACCTTGAGCGAAAAGTTTTGATTCGTGGCGAAGAGCACACAGTAATGCAGGCGATTAATCGTCAGTTAATGCATTACCCCAATCACATCGGGCAAATAATTTTCCTGGCGAAACACTTTCGATCTACCGAGTGGAAGTCGCTCAGCATTCCGCGCAACCGTTCCGCCGAATTTACCGCTGAGTTGAAAGCGCGTGGCGGTGTTGCCGATACCGGGAAGCGCTTTGACACTCTTTCAAAGGACTCGCAACTTTAGAGATGTCTCAAACCAGCCGCGAAGCGGCGGCATTAAGTAGCCCCGGGCGTTAGCCCGGGGATCAGGGTGCTTTGGCCCATATGATCGACGTCGAACTAAATCACGTGAACGTGACGGTCCCTGCCACTTTGGAGGAAGCGTCCAAGCATTTTTACGCGTTAGTGCTCGGGCTCAAGCAGATTCCGAAACCCGAAGGGCCAAACCAGAATCGCGGCGCCTGGTATCAGCTTGGTTCTGC
>JALZOO010000134.1 GCA_030913905.1 Acidobacteriota bacterium | reverse complement strand
CGTCGCATAGTGGTAGAGGTAATACGTAGATTCCACAATCTCCGGACGCAGAGGATAACCCGCCGATACGACCTCCATTTTTTTGTAGTCAAGCTCTTCAGGCTCGATGCCGTGAAGTTGCCACATCTTGAAAGAGGACATTTGCAAACGCCGGGCGCGCTTCATGTCACCCGACAAGGCCAGCACGGCTGGGAAGAAAGCATCGAGAGCACCGTAGACTGTTGACGTGCGCCGACCCGTATTCATGTCCGCGTGGCCGTACCAAAGCTCCTGTTGGATCCGTCGACTGACTCCGCGATCAAAATCATCGGCAAGATATTTATTCAATGACACGATGCTGTCGTCCCACATTCGCTTGCAATCCTGATCGTCAAACAGCAACCAACACTTCAAGAGATACTCATAGTAACTATCGATCTCGGCGCTGATGTGGCTGTCGGTGTTTGTCCACTTGCCGGTCTCCACATTTATTCGCGTGCCAATAAGTCCGATGGGTGAACGGCGTTTGTAGGTCTCGACCAGGGCGCGCTTGGCTTTGTCATAAAAGACTGGCCGGCGCGTAAGTTTGCTGAGCGTGCCAAACTCGATTAGCAACGTTCCCGATTCGGCCGGGTTTGTTACTTCACCACGAACCTTCCCGGTCTTGAGATTCACATAGCGATAGGGAATACCAGTGGGCGACTCGAATGCCGGCAATAGCCTGTTCCCCAAGTCCTCGGCCAAATTCAAAAGCCGCTTGTCGCCGGTCATCTGGTAACTGGAAAGCAAACCTCCGAGCAGCCGGATAGTGATCTCAAAGTTCTGAACGGAAATGTCCTTGTCGAAGGAGAGATTCGTCGCGATGTATTCGCGTGTCTCATTGGCTTCCTTCCTGAAGCCCATGATGATCATCGTGTCGAGCGCATCGACGGGTGTCATTAAAAGCGGCTGCGCATACCAGTCGTGATGAGTCTTCGACAAGGGCTTCAGGTCGTCGTGACCCCAGGCGTATTTCTTGTAGCCATTCCACGCGTGCAGGAACTCTGAACGCACTTCAGAGGCCAGCTTCGCTTTGTTGACCCGTTGGGGATAAGCGGCCGGAGCGATGCAACTGATTAGAACAACAGCCGCAAGACGAATGAGTATTGAAGTATTAGGTTTCATTCGACACAACTCCGTCAGGAAGTCTCCAACAATTACGCGAAGGCGCACAGAGTTTACCAGAGGGTACGAGTGTAGGTTCTTGTTTAGCGGATTGTTTTAGCTTTGCCTCAAAAGTCATCTCCTACGGAGACGGGCTTTGCCCCCGGATGTGAGGCGGTGGCTTTGCCCCGCCGCCAAGAGCCGGACTATTTTCCGGGGCTGTGCCCCTGGTCCGGGCTGAGCCCTTCAGATTCATTGGGCCAAAGGCCGCACCAAGGGCATAGCCCAGATGGGTAAGATCTCGTCTACGGCGGGGCAAAGCCACCGCCGCGAAGCCAACTCAGGCGGCGAAGCCGAACTCTCAGCAGCAGATCACTTTTGAGAGAAAGCCGATTGTTTTTTAGTGTTTGGAACGCCGAACATCTTACGGACAACTCGTCTTGATCGTCGAACTATTGCGTGGCAGGGCGTTCGCGCGGGTGAAGTCTGCGCCATTATTGTTTGTATCCGTGCAGCCGTCGTTGTTTCTAAAGTCCGATTGAGAGTTGTTGGTAACCGTCGGGTCAGGTGCTCGACTTGTCCCTTCATAGCAAGACGCAGTCGTACCATAGCCAACGAAATCGACAACAATTGTTTGGTTAGTGGGGCAGCCGGGCGTGGGATTGCCAACGGTCAACGGAGGATTGTTTACGTTGCTGCTTGTTAGTGCAGTTGTCCCAAAGACCGTCGCGACTTTGCCGACTGAGCCCGTCATGTTGGTATTCGTGCCAATGACATCCGCGTTTACCGGCAAGTTAGCTCCAACAGCCGAGTTGGTTGTGCCGGCTGTTATGAGGAAGTACTGACGCGGTTGGAGAGTCACGTTTGGCAGCGACGCTATTACTGTAAAAGTGCCCGTTCCGGTCGCCGCATACTGGACCGAGAACCCTGACAGGTTAATGGGCACGGTTCCGCGGTTGAAGATTTCAATGAAGTCGCGGGTGTAAAGAGCCGATGACGCGCCACCGGCCGTGTAAAGCTGGCTTATCACGAGCTGTGACAGACCGGGCGTGAAAGTCACGCTGCTTTG
>JALZOO010000109.1 GCA_030913905.1 Acidobacteriota bacterium | reverse complement strand
AAAAACACACCAATCACTCGGGAGATGCTGGAAGGCATCGAACCGAAGGTTCTGCGAAAAGTGCAGATGGCTTCTTCGCGAGTAGACGTCGGCGGGGAGATTAAGGAATACGAAGAGCGCACCGAGCGGCAGATAAAGATCCTCTCCGATATTTACGAGGAGAAGATTGCCAAGCTGCGACAGGGCGATGAACTGGCCCCGGGCGTCATCAAGATGGTCAAGGTCTTCATCGCTATGAAGCGCAAGCTTTCAGTGGGCGACAAGATGGCCGGTCGACATGGAAACAAAGGCGTTATCGCGCGCATCTTGCCCGAGGAAGACATGCCCTACCTTCCTGACGGTACGCCGGTGGAAATCGTCCTCAATCCGCTGGGCGTTCCTTCGCGTATGAACGTGGGTCAGATTTTGGAGACACACCTTGGTTGGGCCGCTCGAGTTTTGGGTCTCTATTTCGCTACGCCGGTATTCGACGGCGCGACCGAAAAGGAGATCAAGGAGAAGCTGGCACTTGCCGGTCAACGAGCCAATGAATTGGGTCTGCCGGAAATCGTCAACGAATCCGGCAAGGCGATTCTGTATGACGGGCTGTCAGGTGATCCATTCGAGCAGAAGGTGACCGTCGGTTACATCTACATGCTCAAACTTTCGCACCTCGTCGACGACAAGATTCACGCTCGTTCGATCGGGCCATACAGCCTGATTACGCAGCAGCCTCTGGGCGGCAAGGCGCAATTCGGCGGTCAGAGATTTGGAGAGATGGAAGTTTGGGCGCTCGAAGCCTATGGCGCAGCACACATTCTCCAGGAGCTTTTGACTGCCAAGTCAGATGATGTGGCCGGGCGCTCCAAGATCTATGAGGCCATCGTTAAGGGCGAAGCTGATTTTGATCCAGGTTTACCTGAATCATTCAACGTGCTCGTGCGAGAACTTCAATCGTTGTGTCTCGACGTTGAGTTAATTAATAAGAAAACTCCCGGCAACGGCACCGGCGATGAAGAGGGAATTGGCGAGGCGCTGATTACCAGCGCAGCCGAGTAATTTCCAATTGCCGAATGCCGATTGCCGATTTGGTGTTTGGCTAGGCCGTTGAGGTGCTGTTAGAGAGTTAATTCAAGTAATTATCGCCAAGGATCAATCGGCAATTGGCATTTGGCAATCGGCAATGGAGAAACGATGTTTCGATTTCAACAAGAGAAGACGCAATTAGCTCCTGACTTTGAGGCGATTAGAATCTCACTGGCATCGCCCGATAAGATTCGGCAGTGGTCGCACGGCGAAGTCACGAAGCCTGAGACAATCAACTACCGGACGTTCAAGCCGGAGCGCGATGGACTGTTTTGCGCGCGTATCTTTGGCCCGGTCGCTGATTGGGAATGCTTGTGCGGAAAATACAAACGGATGAAGCATCGCGGCGTGATCTGTGACAAATGCGGTGTCGAAGTCACGCAGGCGAAGGTCAGACGTGAGCGCCTGGGCCATATCGATCTGGCCAGCCCCTGTTCGCACGTGTGGTTCTTCAAAGGACTGCCGTCGCGCATCGGCCACTTGCTCGACATTCCTCTGCGCGAACTGGAAAAGGTGCTCTACTTCGAATCCTACATAGTCATCGATCCCGGCGACGTTACCACCATCAAAGAGCGCGAGTTGCTGTCTGACGAGCGCTATCGCGAGCTCGTGCGCGACTTCCCGGCACAGTTCGTTGCGAAGATGGGCGCCGAAGCAATCAAAGAACTGCTTTCGATGGTTAAGGTCGAAGAGCTGGCCATCGAACTGCGCAAGCGGATGCGAGAAGAGACGTCGCAGCAGAAGAAGTTGAAGTATTCGAAGCGGCTGAAGGTAGCCACCAGCTTCCTGAAATCCGGCAATCGTCCCGAATGGATGATTCTTGATGTTATTCCCGTTATCCCACCCGAGCTGCGCCCTCTGGTGCCGCTGGATGGTGGACGTTTTGCGACTTCAGATCTAAACGATCTTTATCGTCGCGTTATCAATCGTAACAACCGTTTGAAGAAGCTGATGGAGCTGCGCGCTCCTGAAGTCATCGTGCGCAACGAAAAGCGCATGCTTCAGGAAGCTGTCGATGCCTTGTTCGACAATGGACGCAGAGGTCGCGTCTTACGCGGCGTCAACAATCGTCCGCTGAAGTCGCTAAGTGGAACACTTAAAGGCAAGCAGGGTCGCTTCCGTCAGAACCTGCTCGGCAAACGCGTTGACTATTCAGGCCGTTCGGTAATTGTAGTTGGGCCGGAGTTGAAGCTGCACCAGTGCGGACTTCCGAAGAAGATGGCGCTCGAGCTGTTTAAGCCATTCATCTACAACCAACTCGAAAAACAGGGTCACGCCGCGACCATCAAACAAGCGCGCGAGATGGTTGAACGACAGGAGCCTGTCGTTTGGGACATTCTCGAGGAAGTAATTCGCGAGCATCCGGTGCT
>JALZOO010000080.1 GCA_030913905.1 Acidobacteriota bacterium | reverse complement strand
GTCACCCACTACCGAAAATAAACAATAGCAGCGCCGGTTTCTTCATTAACGTTTCAAAAACCTGACAGCTACATCCCCTCCTGCGCCGCGCGGTCGCGGCGGGCGACGTGGGTTTGGTAGGCCGCTTCTTCGACGTCATGGGCCACCGCTTCGGCGACACGTTTGTCGAATACTGACGGAACGATGTATTCGGGATGCAACTCGGCGGGGCTGATGATGTTTGCAATGGCATTCGCGGCAGCGAGCTTCATCTCCTCATTAATTCTGCGCGCGCGGCAGTTGAGCGCACACGAAATGACACTAAATAAGTTAGTGAGGTTTAGTGTAGTTATTGGATCGTGTTGTAAGAGCGGGGGCCGGCCCCCTTCCCAACCACGAGCTGATCAGACTTGAGCGACAAGAAGTTCAGAGTTCACTTTAGTTTGTCTTTTCTGAAAACGAGGCTGAAGCTTCAACTGAACTACTTGACCCGTCCCGACTCTAACAACTTCCGGATCCGCTCGAGCAGCTTTCGATCGACACCATTGCGTTTTGCCAGAGAAAGCGAGTGGAGGCCGAGGAGCCGATAGACTTCACGCGCCTCAGCCTCGTCTTTTCCTGACAGTGCCTTGAGGTGTCTCTGCACTGTAGCCAGATCGCCGCGCGCGAACGTCCCGGTCAAAGCTTTGTCTGTCTCAGACACTCTCAGATTCTCCACTGTGCTCTGAAGCAACGGCACGAGCACTTTTCGTGCTGTCTGTCGGTTTAGTCCGCAGGCTGTCAACATCTCAATCGCCAGGTCAAACAAGGCAACGAGATGTGGGGATGCCATCACGGCCGCAGCGTGATAGAGCCCCTTGCTCTCTGGCCGGATGGTGAAGCTCGTGCCTTTCAAATCGGCTACGATATTCTTCGCTACGCGCACTGCGGCACGGTCGCCTTCCACGCAATAAAACGCGCCGCGCAAGGCTTTCGCCCCGGAATGAGGATCGCTCACGGATACGAGTGGATGGAACGAGCCAGTGTGAACTCGGCTGTCGGTCAGTGGCCGCAGGGCTTCCGATGATAGTGCGCCGCTCGTATGAAGCACTACGCGGCCGCGCTTTCTCGTCGTTTTGACAGCCGCTAGTCTCTTTGCGACGGCTTCAATTGCATCGTCTGGCGTAGCAATTATGACTAATTGACTGGCAGGGAGTTGTTCCAGCTGACTGGCGCCCAAGACATGTTCGGCCTTTCGGGCTCGCCGGGCGACTAAAGCATCAATGGTGTAACCGGACGCCTTAAGGGCAATGGCCAAAGCCTGACCGAGGCGGCCGGCCCCGATGATCGAGATGGAAGGTCGTGGAGGTTTGGGTTTCGTCACACGAGGCGATTGTCGAGTCGCAGAAGTCCAAAACGCCGATTTCTTAGAGTTTCTGAAGGGTAGTGCATTATAATGGCGGCCAACCCGTCAGCGCCAAAATCCGGCTGGTCTTTCCCAGACGCTGGGAAGTTTGTACCTTTCCCTGGTAATGACGGCGCAACCATGCGGCTGGCAGCGGGCATCATAGACTGCGCGTTTGAAAATTGCGAAAACAGCGTTCGGTAGCTGGATGTTTCCCGCTCCTCCTGCAAAACGTTTTCGCCCGCGCAGAAACCCTCAATTCCGTGACCCTGGAAAGTTTTTCCCCAGATTCTTTTCAGCATAGACTGTTTAGAAGTACCTGGAGGTTTTTCAAATGAATAGCTTCTCCCGCGTCGCCACCGCTCTGCTGCTAGTCTCTTCTTTGCTGGCAGGGTCCGTAGCGAGCCTTGCGCAAACAGCACAGACCACGCCCAAAGCTGTAGCGCCGGCTCAAACCAACGCGCAAACGGCGACCAACAAAGACAAGAATCAGAAGGCGACGCATACTACCTCCTCGAAAAAGCCACTCTCGGTTAATGAGGATCCAAGTCTGATCGGCAAACGCAACATCAATAAGGGCATCATTGCCAAGATGAGCGGCTCGACCGAGAAGGAAGTAAGGATCGGACGCGAGCTGGCGGCGGAAGTGGATCGGCAGGCGAAGTTTATCGAAGATCCCGTCATTACGGAGTATGTGAACCGCGTTGGTCAGAATATCGTGCTCCATTCCGACGCGAGGATTCCGTTTACGATCAAGGTGATTGATTCGGATGAGGTGAACGCATTTGCGCTTCCCGGCGGGTTCTTCTATGTCAACAAGGGTTTGCTGCTGGCGGCGGACAACGAAGCTGAAGTTGCGGGGGTGATGGCACACGAGATCGCGCACGTTGCTGCACGTCACGCTGTAGAAAATCAGGCGAAGGGCAGCTTGCTGGAGTATCTGGCGTTGGGCACGTCCATTTTCCTCGGCGGCATACCGGGAATGATTTTCCAGAACACTGCCGGGCTCGGGCTCTTAGGCGCGTTTATGAAATTCAGTCGCGGCGCCGAAGAGGAAGCCGACAAACTTGGCGTTCAGTACATGTGGGCCGCGGGTTACGATCCGAGTGCAATGGCCACAATGTTTGAAAAACTTGAAGCGAAGAACAAGAAGAAGCCGGGCTTCATCTCGCGAGCGTTCGCTTCGCATCCAGCTCCACCCGGCCGGCGCGCTGCCTCTTTGGCACTGGCCGCAAGATTTCCGGAGCACGACGAGTATGTGATCAGCACGTCTGAGTTTCAGCGTGTGAAATCGCGTCTGCTTAGACTTTCAAATGCACGTGCTTCCAGCGCCGGTGCACTTCCGACCGCAGAAGAAGGCGCGCCAGGGCGGCCAACGCTGAAAAGGCGGCAACCAACACCTGACGAACCCGCGATTGGTCCGGATGGGACACCGATTGAGAAACAGGAACCTCCCAAGCTGAAAA
>JALZOO010000074.1 GCA_030913905.1 Acidobacteriota bacterium | reverse complement strand
TTCGACCAAGGCGTCCCGGCGCCGCCCACCATTTCGAATCGTTCGACTTCGTTTGACCAGGCCTTTTCCCATTTCGCCACGTCAGATTTTGAAAGCTTCAAAGGCCTGTCAGTCAACCGCAGATCCTCGAGCGGCTGTGGTGTGACTATGATGTTTAGTATCTCAGCGACCTGGTCGCTTCTGCTGGCACTAGGCACGAGAGTGAAGTAACTGGGGTTGTCTTCCTGTGCAGGAATGTCAATCAACCTTCCAGGCCGCACCTGGTTATCGCCGCCACGCGTCCGCAGAGTGGGAAAGATCAAGTAAGGGTCGCCAAACGAGCCATCGGCATATTGCTCGCGATCGATGACGTATAGATAACCTGCGCGCGGCGATTCGATCGTGAGTCTCACGCGCTCGCCCACCTGCAACGGCGTATCGGCCTCGATTCGTTGCGGCGTCCACTGCGTGGTCTGTGCACTCTCCATCACCAGGACGCGCGCACCTCCATCAACTCCTGCAGATGGACGGAGACGCCATATCGTGACACCAATATCCATCGTAGGTGAGCCAGGCTCCAGGGTCGCTATGACTGAAGGAGTCTTGCGCACGTAGCGCGGCGCCTTAGCAACGGCGGGCGGTCTGCGGCGAGTCCTTGGGGGTTGTGCTTTGGCAGAAGTTGCGGGACGCGCGCGCGTGAATTCGTCAAGCACAATCTGCCGCGAGTTATCACCTTGCGATTGGGCCAGTGGGGAGGAATTAAAGGAGATGGTAGCGCACACTGCGAGAGCAGCAATTAACGTCCATTTGGGAGTTGTAAGTTTGAAGGTTCGGCTCATACTTTTTTCTTCAAGCGATTTGTTTAATAACCGTGCTCAGTTCTCGCAAGCAACGAAACGATCACTGTGCTCGCGCTGCTTATTGTGAGGGATTACAAGCTTGCTTGATGGCTGCAAATGCAGAATTTGCGTCTGTGGCCGTGTTGAACGTGAACCGGTACTTAAATTGTTTAATTGCTATCTCACGAATAAAGTTCTTCTCGACAACTATCTTTGCTAACTCCGCGCAACTGAACTTTCGCTCTTCGTCTGCCTTGCAGTACTTGTCGTTACCTTCGCAGTCAAAAACGACGGACGTTGCACCCACTTTCAAGGCGCCATGCCACTCAAAACCCAGCGTCGCCGACTTCACTCCGAAAGTCCCTTTCCAAGACTTGAAGTTCTCCACAGGTTTCGCTGGTTCAGCAGGTTTTTCCAGTGAACGCAGCCTGTTGTTAGCGAGTTCTATGAATTCTCCTTCAGGATACTTTTTGAGGTAAGCGCGAAAGTCATCAGCGTTGGTGCTGTTCTTGATCGAATCCCAAAAAGTTAATTCAGTTTGACTGCCCCTGGTCGCTGGCACAGACATTCCAGCCGCTTTGGTCCCAGCTTGTAGGCTTGTGATTCTGTTTCTGGCGAGTTCGACGAATTGTCCTTGCGGGTATCGTTGCAGATAAGCTTGGAAGTCGTCAGCGTTTTGGCTGTTCTTAATTGTGTCCCAGTAACTCAACTCAAACGCCGTGGGATCGATTCTTGATGTGGTTGTGGCTGTTGTCGACGCAGAGTCAGTTGGTCCGCCGCCGAAATAAAATGAACCCACCAGTGAGGAAGCCTCCCACGGCACCTGCTTGCTGCCGGTCTGCTTCATCACTTCAGCGCGCACGCGCATGAACATGTCGGTCGCTGTCAGCCCCGGCAGTCGCATCGCCTTCAGCAACTCAGACGTGTAAAGACCATTCGCGCCTACTCCATCCGCTGCAACTCTCCCGGGCGCAGTCGCATAGGCAATCAGCGTCCCCGTCGGTGCGTCCACCTGTGCCAGGCCATCGCTTGCCGAACGAAAGCTGCGCGCAAAAGGATTGTTCCGGCAGGCATCCAGAATCACTATGTTCAGACCATTCTGAGCGTCATCCATGTAGTTGAGCACGAGGCCGACGTCCACTCCTGAGTCTTCTACATCGGCCTCGCTTTGAATCTCAGCATCGACGGGGATGATGTAGTTGTGCCCTTTGGATTGCACACCATGCCCGGCATAGTAGAACAACCCGTTACCGCCGGCTTTGAGTTT
>JALZOO010000051.1 GCA_030913905.1 Acidobacteriota bacterium | reverse complement strand
GAGCCCAATGGCCCGCTTACTTACACTTCGAGTAACCACAATCCCTACAGAAGTCGCAGCCGCTCGCATGCTCGAGTTGGCCGTGGCATTCGGGGCAGACGCCAATCATCTGAGACATGATCGCGCCGGTGACGCCAGTCAAACCCGGCGTCGTGCCTGGACCATAACCAGCCGTACCAACGCCACCTGCAGTACCAGCTCCCGTCGCTCCGCTAATACTTCCACTCAACGGAGTCTGCACTCCGGCCATTTGCTGCTTCGCGAGTGCGCGGGCCGAATCAGGATTACCGGTGAGACGGCGGTTCGTGATCATGACGCATTCGGCCACCGCCTGTTCTGGTGAAGTCAAGAGACGCTCGTTGAACCAGACCGCGTGTGTGCCCGTCACTTTGTTCAGGCTGTAGGCAACTTCCGCTGCATCGAAACCACCGCGCAGCATCTTCGAAGCCAGCAGACCCACGCCGCCCGAGATGGGACCAGTCGCAAACACTTCCTGAATCATCTTGCCATCGTGGTTGACGGTCACGTAAAGGTTCTGTCCATCAAACGGAATTTGCCAGGTGGCGCCGGTTAGCTCGCGTGGACGCTCAATGCGGACCGCTTCAACCTGGGCCTGCGTTTGAGCTCTTCCTGACGGTCGCGCTACTTCCGTCTCGTTGGAAGCGGCGGTGTCCGCTTGTATCTGTTGTCTTGCTGCGACCTCGGCGTCTGCTCCAATCGGCGCGACGTGCGCGGCATCGGCATGGCTTGCCGGCGGCTCATCAAGCACTTCCACGATTGCTTCCGGATTGCAGGCAATCTCGCCCTTCACTTCTGAATCTGACGTACTCATCGACGTCAGCACCTGATTGTCGCGCGAGCCGTCGCGGTAATAACTGACGGCCTTGCAGCCAAGCTGGCGACCAAGCCGGTAGAGACTATCGACCGACTCAACCGTGTCGTTGATTGCGCCGTTACAGGTTTTGGATACGCTGTTGTCGACGTTCCTTTGCGCTGCTGCCAGCACGTGCACATGCTGATCGGCGCTGATGTTCATTGCCGAAATGAAATACTGCGGCAGCTCGTTTTCATGTTCCACCACGTAGGCCGATGCCGCATCAATCGACTCCTGCTCAGTTTGTTCCACATCAATTCCCAGCGCTTGCGCCGCCAGTGAGTGAACATACGTCCGCGTGCCCAAGGTATCTTTCCTCACATAGGCCCACGAGAAGTTTGGCTCGATACCTGACGACGTTTCGGCAACCAGCGAAATCGTTCCCGTTGGCGCGATGGTAGTGACTTCGTAGTTGCGCGGCGTCAAAGGCACATCTCGCGAAATGCCAATCTGGTTGTAGAGAAAGTCTTCGTAGGCTTCGCGGTTTGGCTCAAACTCAGGGAACACACCCTTCTCTGCGCCGAGCTTGATGCTCGCATTCCACGATTCGCGGCGAATGAAGCCCATCATCTCGTCCATCAAATCGATAGAAGCAGCCGAACCGTACGTCACTTTCAGATTCAGACAGAGGTCGGCAAAACCCATGATGCCGAGACCCACTGGACGTGTGCGCGTGACTACGTCGTTAATTTCAGGCAGCGGCCAGGCGCAGGTATCAATCACGTTGTCGAGGAAACGCGTGCAGAGATGCGTCACTTCGCGCAGACGATCCCAGTCAACTCTCTTTTCCGGATCGTAGAACTTGGCGAGATCTATCGAACCCAAATTGCACGAATTTGAAAAGTGGAGAAACTGTTCGCCGCACGGGTTGCAGGAATAAATCGGGCCCATCGACTTCATCATGTGGTTATGGCGATTCACCTCGTCGATGAATGCAATTCCCGGCTCCGCATACTTGTGCGCGCTCGCGACAATGCGATTCCAAATGTCCGGCGCGTAAACCATGCCCGGCCGCGGTGGCTCTTCGATCGCGGAATTAGAAAGATCCGCAGTCACGAAAGCGTCGCGATCGCAGAAAGTCACAGTCGACCCATCCGGGCGGCGATACACGACGTAATCGGCATCACGAACGGGATCGTAAATCGGGTCATTCCAGGGCTCGCCCTCAAACTCGAGCTGGAACCACTCGTTGTCATCAACTGCTTTCAAAAACTTGTCTGTGACGTTGACCGAGATGTTGAAGTTGGTCAGCGAATGCTGGTCATTCTTGGCGTGAATAAAACGAAGAACGTCAGGGTGCGTGACGCGCATCATGCCCATGTTAGCGCCGCGACGAACCCCGCCC
>JALZOO010000022.1 GCA_030913905.1 Acidobacteriota bacterium | reverse complement strand
GTCGTACTGCCGCAACAGCAGATGCGCGCCCCCCAGCCGCGCGTAGTAAACCAACTTCGTGGGATCCTGATCGAGAGCACGTTGATAGAATTCCAATGACGGTTCGGTGCGGCGAGTTTTGCGTAGCGATTCTCCGAGCATGAAGTTGGCTTCAGGAAAATTTTGGCGAAGTGTGACAGCGCGGTCCCAAAAATCCACGGCCATCTCTTCCTGATTGCGCCCCCAGTAGATCAAACCGAGGTAATAGAGTGGCTCGGCACTTTTTGGCGAAAGGGACGAGGCTGATTCAAAAGCAGTAAGTGCCTCGTCGAATCGGCTTAAGTTGTATAAAGCAAGACCTAAATTGTATTCAACCTGGTAGCTCTTCAGCCCTAGTTGGTGGGCATGATCCAGTAGCGTGACTGCGCGTGTGTAGTCTTTGCGGGCAAGATATTGAATTCCGAGATTTATCGTAGCCTGAGGATGATCAGGCGCTTTCTTCAAGACCGCCTCAAAAGCTTCAATTGCTTCCCCGGGACGCTGTGTGCGGGCCAGTAGAACTCCCAGGTTCGCTAGTGGGGATATGAGGTTGGGATTTAGGCGAAGCGCTTCACGGTATTCGCGTTCTGCATCCGTGAATTGTCCCTTTTGGTCCAGAATTACTCCGAGCAAGTTGTGAGCATCGGGATTCTGTGGGTTCGTCGAAATAACGCGGCGAAGAATCTGCTCCGCTTCAGTAGACTTGCCCATCTGGAGCAGCTTCACAGCCTCTCGCAGTTCTGAGATGACTTGCTCAGCGGGAACTCCGGCATTCGGCTTAGTAAGAGGTGGCGTCTGGCTTAGGACACTAGCGGACGCGAATATAAGTAGGCTGAAGGCAACCGGCACAACCTTGCGAAGAAGAACTGACGATGTGTGTCGAACATTCACGGATCTACTCTAATTCGGCTTGAGAGAATAGGTAGTATATAACCTAAATCGCGCTTGATTCACGACCGCCGCTTATTGCGTTAGGGCCACGTGTATAGTGAGAGTTGAAATGAACCTAAACAAATCAATACGCTTTCTGTTCATTCTGCTAGCTGTTTCCGCCTTCTTAACAGTACCCGGATATCACTCGCAGTCGCAACGCTCCAATAACTTCGAACAGCGAATCAACGTACTGCTGGCGAAGATGACGCTTGAGGAAAAGTTGGGCCAGCTCCAACAACTGGATGGCGAAGCTAACGGAAACTTCCGTCCCGAACATCTCGATCTGGTCCGCCGTGGTTTGCTTGGTTCGACGCTTAACGTGCGCGGTGTGCAGCGAACAAATGAGCTTCAGCGGGTCGCCGTCGAACAGTCGCGACTGAAAATTCCACTGATCTTTGGTTTTGACGTGATACATGGTTACCGCACTGTTTTTCCCATTCCGCTGGGTGAAGCGAGCAGCTGGGATCCCGCGGGCGTTGAGCGCGCTGCCGCCATCGCAGCTGCGGAAGCTAGAGCTGCAGGTGTGCACTGGACCTTCGCGCCAATGGTTGACATAGCACGCGACCCGCGCTGGGGCAGGATTGCCGAAGGCTCGGGAGAAGATCCATATCTCGGTTCCGTGATGGCTCGTTCCCGCGTGCGCGGATTTCAAGGAAGTGACTACAGCGCCAACAACAAAGTGGTCGCCTGCGCAAAACATTGGGTCGCTTATGGAGCGGCTGAAGCGGGTCGTGATTACAACACGACGGACGTTTCCGAAAGGAACTTGCGCGAGATTTACTTCCCTCCTTTCAAAGCGGCGGTGGATGCCGGAGTGGGCACGTTTATGAGTGCCTTTAATGATCTGAACGGCGTCCCGACTTCGGCCAATCCTTTTACACTTACCGACGTGCTGAGGGGCGAATGGAAGTTTGATGGGTTTGTCGTAAGCGACTACACCTCAGTTGAGGAACTGATGAAGCATGGCGTGGCTGCGAACGGAGCCGAGGCAGCCCGCGCGGCACTCAGTGCGGGTGTGGACATGGAAATGGTCAGCCGCCTTTACGGTAAACATGTTGGCGATCTGATTAAGGAAGGCAAACTGTCCCGGCGCAACGTCGATGAGGCGGTGCGCCGGATATTGCGCATCAAGTTTCGTTTGGGTTTATTTGAAAAGCCCTACGCGGATGAAGCTCTTGAACGCAATGTCGTCTTCAGCAGCGCAAATGTTGCGGCCGCTCGGGAGCTTGCGGCGCGTTCAATTGTGCTCTTGAAAAACGACAAGCAAGTGCTGCCATTATCAAAGAGTCTCAAATCGATCGCGTTGATTGGACCCCTGGCTGATAGTAAGAAAGACATGATTGGATCGTGGACTGGCGACGGCAAACACGAAGATGCCGTCACTTTGCTACAGGGCATCAAGGCCA
>JALZOO010000021.1 GCA_030913905.1 Acidobacteriota bacterium | reverse complement strand
TGACAAACTATTTGCCGGGTAGTACTGTGACTATGGATGGAAAACCGGTGGTGGAGAATGGAGTGTTGAAGTTGTAATCAGCGTGGCTCGCAAGCTGAATAAAAACGAAGGGCAGCAACGTGGTTGCTGCCCTTTGTCATTGCTGGATGGGCAGCGGATCAGATCCGCAGATTACGCAGAACAGGAAAAGGAAGAGGCGGTGCAGGCGGCGGGTTGCGATGACAAATGAGAAATGTCAAATGAGATATGGAAATTTTCCATTTGTCATTTCTCAGTTCTCATTTGCCATCGAAAGCGCACGAAGAGAAAATTTCTCCAGCCTGCTTCCTGCGCCTGCCTCCTGCTCCTGACGGCCGCGCGGACGTTGGACTTTGGACTTACACAGTAGGAAGATAAATCACTATGTGTCGAAACATTAAGACCCTACACAATTTCAAACCGCCGGCAACCGACGAAGAAATCCGCGCCTCGTCGCTTCAATTTGTTCGCAAGCTGAGCGGCTTCACCAAGCCATCGAAGGCCAACGAACTCGCCTTCAATCGCGCCATCGACCAGGTGGCGCAGGCCGCACACGAGCTTCTTCAATCGCTCGTCACAAACGCTCCGCCCCGCGATCGTGAAACAGAAGCTTCAAAAGCGCGTGCCAGGACCGCGGAGCGCTTTCGAACAGCTGACGTAAGAGCCGAATGACTATCCGCAGATTACGCAGATTACACAGATTAGCAATCCACCCCGACATTGCAGTCGAGTGGCTTCACGTCTAGTGCGCCAGATAAACTAATGATGTTTGTTTCTGGCAATCCGGGCTCTTAATCTGTGTAATCTGCGTAATCTGTGGATATCTAGTTGAAATGATTCTCCAGCAGAACATTGCCCAATCATTCCAGTCGCCGTATGTGCGCGTGCTGCTCGTCGCGATTGCGTGTGGGCTGCTGTATGTGCTTTGGCGTGAAGTGCGGAAGATTCCCGCGAAGCTCTTTACACTCATGGCTACGGCGTTCGTGGACATGCTCGGTCTGCTGATGATCATTCCGCTCCTGCCGTTTTATGTGAAGTCACTCGGTGGGTCGGGCGTCGATGTGTTGGGGATGCACTTCGGAATCGGAATCATCATCGGCTTCATCGTCGCAGCCTTCACCCTCGCACAACTAATCAGCGCGCCGATGTGGGGAAGGTTTTCTGATCGAGTCGGAAGACGGCCCACGCTGCTCATTGCGCTGGGCGCATCCGCGGTTGCATATCTAATATTCGGCTTCGCACACTCGCTGCTCCTTTTGTTCATCTCGCGCATCGTGCAAGGCGCAGGCGGCGGGACAGTAGGAGTTATACAGGCTTACGTGGCCGACTCGACTGATCCTAAGGATCGCGCGCGCGCGCTTGGCTGGCTCTCGGCAACGACGAACCTCGGTGTGGCCTTGGGGCCGGTGCTTGGTTCATTCGCTATTACGTTGGGTACGCGCGACTTGATACCGGGACCAGCAACATTGCAGATGGGCCATGCGGCGCCGGGAATCCTCGCGGCTGCACTCTGTCTGCTAAACATGATCTTCGTCATACGTTATTTGAAGGAGTCGCGTGACTTCACTGAACAGCATCAGGAGGGTGAGGTCCGTCAGACTTCGCGCCAGGCTATCTGGCGCGTCATCTCGCGTGCAAACGAACCGTCGTCGCGTTTGATCTGGATCTATGCGATCGCGATCGGCGCCTTCCAGGGAAGCTTTGCCGTGCTCGCACTCTTCCTGAACGCGCGGTTTCAAGTTACCGAACTGACGATTGGTTATTTCTTCATGTACGTGGGCGCCATCTCAGTTTTCGCTCGCGTGCTGCTATTGGGCCGCGCAGTCGATTGGTTGGGCGAGGCAAATCTTTCTCGTCTGGGGATTGTCCTTCTGGCTATCGGCGTCCTCGGAATGCCCTTGTCACGGAACCTGGGGATGTTGGCGGTCGCGGTGGCATTGATTCCTCTGGGCACCGCGTTTACTTTTCCGTGCGTCACGGCGCTACTGTCGCGGGTCACTTCCACCAGAGAACGCGGCCTCTACATGGGAATGCAACAGACGTATGGTGGCGTCGCGCGTATCATTGCGCCGCTCTTTTTTGGTTGGGCGTTTGATTCAATTGGAGTA
>JALZOO010000657.1 GCA_030913905.1 Acidobacteriota bacterium | reverse complement strand
ACTGGAACGGGAACGCGCCGGCGATCTGTATATCTCTGATGTGGTTGGGTTCCTCCGGTCGTTGCCTTCGACGAACCGCCATTCGCTGATGGAGGCGCGTCAACTCATGGAGCAGGGGCGTGAGCACTTACTCAAATCGAAGCGTGACGCGGCAACTTATTACGGTAATGCCCAAAAAATCCTTACCCAAATCGGTGATACCGCCGAGGCTACGTATGTCGAGTATCCGCTGGCGTACGCTCAGTTAAGCCAGTTGAAATCTCGAGTCAGCTTAGCGATGTTTGAGAAGGTCTTGGCTCAATCCAAGAGTAGGCAATACAAATGGCTCCAGGCCCAGGTTCTTAATGCCACAGCCAATGTGCAAATCGGACTCATGAACCACTCGGCGGCACTCGATGCGAGTAACCAGTCGTTGAGATTGTCGGAACAAATAAGCGACGTCACCGGCGTAATCAAGACTACGGACCAACTGGCCCAGGAGTACTTCTATCTCGGCAATTACGCCAAGTCACTGGCTCATCATCAGCGCGCCCTGGAGTTGTCTGAGGGAATCACGCTGGAGCCGAGACAAGGTTGGCGAAATTACTTTTCCGTCCCAAGAACACTAAGCGCGTTGGGATTACACGCGGCAGCCATCGAGTATGAAAAAGAAGCCTTAAGACGAGCGGAAAAACTCAACATGCCGCCGACGGTTTGCCGGTCTTACGCAATTCTGGGGTTGATGTATGGAGGTCAGGGTAACTACCAGGAGGCGATCAGGAATATCGATATATCCGTTGAATTGGCGGCGAAGTTTTCCGACGACGATGCTCGCAAGGAATCGATTGCTTACTCGTTGCTTCAGGCAGGATTAGTTCACAGACAGTCAGGTGAGTTCCGCAAAGCGTTTGACAGTTACAACCGGGCTATTCAGCTCTACAGTGAGTTGGAAGACTTTGAACCATTTAGTTATGTGGCGCACAAAGGAAAACTTCTTTCTTGTATCAACATGGAAGGATGTGTCTCTACCGAAGAGGAAATCGCAATTTGCCTCGAGCTTTTTAGAGGGTTTCGCGAGAAAATTCTGCAGCAGTCGGCCCGCGATAGTTTTTTCGATACCGAGCAGGACATTTACGATGTGGCAATTGGATATGAGTTTTCCAGGCACCACTATAACGCTGCTTTTGACTACTCAGAGGAAGCCAGAGGGCGTTCACTGTGGGACCTTTCCAACGACCGCGGAGAACTGACGACTAAGGCTCTGGAACCTGACGTTCATTTTGATTCCGCTCTGAAAACAAAAAACCTTGACCAGATCAGGGCCACCCTTCCTCCACAAGCGCAAATTCTCCAGTACGCGGTTTTGAAGAACAAATTGCTGATTTGGCTGATCTCCGAGAACGGTTTGGTTCACGAAGAAAGGGCGATTTCGCAATCGGCTTTGGATGAAACACTTCTACATTATCTTAAGCTGGTGTCATCTCCTTCTGAACCTAACCCTGAAGAGCTTTCACGCGACGGCAGAGCTCTTTACGATATTCTTATCAAGCCGATCGAAGCCTCACTCAGGAAAGGTAAATTGCTTTGCATAGTTCCCGATAAGACGCTTAGCTATCTTCCGTTTGGTGCGCTGATTTCCACCTCGTCCGAAAAATATCTGGTGCATGAATACGAGATCGTGTACGCGCCAAGTTCGTCTATGTTTATTAGGTCCTCCGAATTAGCCGGCGAGAAGGCGAGAGGCAAAGAGAAACTGTTGGCGGTGGGCAATCCTCGTTTCGATCAAGAGAGGTTTCCTCTTCCCGATTTGCCTTCCGCAGCAAAGGAAGTCGAGACCATTAAGGGCTACTATGACGCGCCCCACGTTCTAACTTATGAAAACGCCACTAAACCGCTGGTGCAAGCGCAGCTTGGAAGGTCAGAGGTAGTGCATCTAGCGCTGCATTCAGTTGTTGACGAGATAAATCCCATGCGCTCAAAGTTATTGTTCGCTGGAAGCCCGGGGCGTAGTGGAAATACGGACGGTGTCTTACAAGCTCACGAAATTTACAGACTAAAACTTCCAAACACCCATCTGGTGGTGTTATCAGCCTGCGAAACGGGTGCAGGTCGTTACTATCGGGGAGAAGGAGTGATGGCCCTCTCGCGGACCTTTCTCGCCGCTAAGGTACCTTTAGTGGTTTCAACTCTTTGTCGGGTGGAATCGGAATCTACCACGGAACTGATGATTGCATTTCATAAGTATCGAACATTAGGAGG
>JALZOO010000619.1 GCA_030913905.1 Acidobacteriota bacterium | reverse complement strand
GCACGGGCCTGGTCGATTCGCGCTGTGGCGAGATTCTCGTTCGCCTTCAATGCCTGCACATCCGGACGCTCCCGCAAGGCACGCTCAGTCGCTTCCGATACAGACGGCAGTTGATCGATAAGGTGATCGAAATCGCCTTTTAAGCGTAACGGCTGTTCCGGCAGCATGCCGATCAGATTCCGCAACTCGAACAACGATACTTCGATTTTGCCCGCTACGCTCTCGCGCATCGATTTCAGTCTATTGAGTTCGACCAGGGCCATGTTTTGTTCGAGCGGCGGCGTGGCTCCCTCGACGACTTTCGCGGCAATGAGATTAAAGCTTTGCTGATTCGCATCAACTAATTCATCAGTGAATGAAAGCTTCATTGCCTGCCACAGCGCTTCGCCAAACTTCATGCGTACTTCGCCGGCGAGCAAACGCTCCCGGTTGGCAACTTCGCGCTCACGTACCTCGACTTCACGCTCAGCCACTTTAATACGCGTCGCACGTCGCCCACCCAGTTCCAAAGGCAACATCGCGCCCGCCATCAAGCTGTTATCTTTGCCGGGAGGAACCTGCCGCGTACCCTCGATATCAAGCTTCGGGTTCGCACGAAGCCGGGCCTGCTTGACCATCGCTTTGGCGGCATCGATCTCTTTACGAACAGCTTCGAGCTCACCGTTGTGCGCCAGCGCATACGCAACTGCCTCGTCGGCAGTGATCCCGTTTGTCTGATCGAGATAGCGCGATGACTCAGACTTGATTTGAGCGGTTCCCGGCTCCGTTCCGGTCTGGGCTGACACTCTGCCAGTTGGAACTAACAGGGCGGCTACAATGATTGTCGCTATCACTCCAGCAGCGCCGTTGTCGCTGCGACGTTGTTCCTTCTTCAGTTCTCGCTCCCGTAGCCAGAAGAAAATCACCGGCGTGACGATCAGCACGTGGAGCAGACTCGAAAGCATGCCGCCGAGGACCGGCGTCGCCAGGGGCTTCATCACTTCCGCGCCCGCGCTCGTGCTCCACATGATTGGCAAAAGCGACGCGATAACGGTTGAGACGGTCATCACCTTCGGCCGCAAGCGCAACAGCGCGCCTTCAGTCACAGCTTCCAGCAACGACGCCCGAGTTAGTTGACCAACTTCACGGCGCTTGCGCGCGACCGCTTCTTCCAGATAGATGACCATCACTACTGCCGTCTGCACCGCAGTTCCAAATAAAGCGATGAATCCAACCCACACGGCCACGGAGAAGTTGTAACCCAGAAACCAAAGTAGATAGATGCCGCCAGTCAAAGCGAAAGGCACCGCCATCAGGACGTGCGCGGCTTCAAGCGCGGAGTGATAAGTAATGTAAAGCAGAGCAAAGATCACAATCAGCACCATCGGCACCACCAAAAGCAAACGACTGCGAGCGCGCTGCTGATTTTCGTACTCGCCGCTCCATTCGATGTAGTAGCCGGGAGGCATTTGGACCTGACGCGCGATCGTGTTCTTCGCCTCGTCAACAAAGCTGCCTACGTCTCGCCCGCGCACGTTCAGCAGCACTGTGCCGCGCAGCAGGCCGTTCTCGCTGGAGATCATCGTCGGCCCTTGCACCTGCGTAATGTCAGCAAGCTGCGACAGAGGAATGGACGCGCCAGTCGATGAGATGATGGGAATCTGTCCTATAGCTTGCACGCTGGCGCGGAACTCCGGCGCATAGCGCACCCGCACGGGAAAACGACGACGGCCCTCGATAGTCACCGAAAGATTTGTTTCACCTATACCTTTCTCGATTGTGTCGTTAATTACTTTCTCGTCGATGCCATAGCGCGCCGCGGCAACGCGGTTAATGTGAATGTCGATATAAGGCGCGCCACCAATTCTCTCCGCGTAAACATCCCTCACGCCCGGAATGTTGAGTAATGCCTCTGCGATTTGCTGCGAGGTTTGCTCTAACGTCTTCAAATCGTTGCCAAATACCTTGACGCCCACCTGCGAACGAATCCCGGTTGAGAGCATATCGATGCGGTTTTTGATCGGCTGGGTCCAGATGTTCGTGACACCTGGCATGCGCAGCTTCTCGTCGAGTTCCGCGATCAAAGATTCTCGGGTCAGACCCTTTCGCCACTCTTCGGTCGGCTTCAAGTGAACTACGGTCTCAGTCATGTTCGTCGGCGAGGGATCGGTCGACGTTTCCGCGCGACCCGCTTTGCCCACCGCCCATTCAACTTCGGGCACGCTCTTGAGAATCTCGTCCTGCCGGCCGGTAATCTTGATTGCTTCATCAATGGAAATTGCCGGGTCCGTCACCGGCATGAACATTAAGTCGCCTTCATTCAGTGGCGGCATGAACTCCTTACCGATTCCCGTCGCGAGAAAAATCGCGCCGCTAAAAAGCAAGACGGCAAAAGCGACCGTTAGCACACGATGATTCAAAGCGAACCGCAACACCGGCCGATAGATGAAGTGCAAGGCCCGCATCACAGGGTTTGCCTGCTCAGCGTGAAACTTGCCCCGCAGCAGAAGCGTGCAGAGCACGGGCACGAGCGTAACGGCGATGATTGTCGCGGCCACCATCGCAAACGTCTTCGTGAATGCCAACGGATGAAAGAGTTTTCCTTCTTCGCCGGTGAGGGCGAAAACCGGAATGAAGGCGAGGATTATGATTGCCATCGAAAAGAAGATCGGACGCCCTACCAACCGGGTTGATTCCAAGACGGTCTGCCAGACCAACGGCCGATCTTTCGGATCGATCTTGCGTTGTTCGATGAAACGGAATGCGTTTTCTGTTACTACAATGCCGGCATCCACCAGTACGCCGATCGCTATGGCAATGCCCGAAAGCGACATCAGGTTGGAGCTCATGCCCATGTAGTACATAAAGAGAAATGCCAGTAGCACTGCGAGCGGGAGCGGTAGCGTGACGATTAGGATTGACCGGAAGTGCGCCAGGAAAAGTATGTGAGCCAGCGTGACGAGGATCAATTCTTCGATGAGTGCGCGTTTGAGCGTGTGTGTAGCTCGATTAATCAATTGGGTGCGATCGTAGAACGGAACGACGCGCACGCCAGCGGGTAGGCCACTTTGTATCGACGCGATCTTTTGCTTAACTGCATCGATTACTTCCAGCGTGTTCACGCCATAACGGGCGATGACTACACCACCGACCGATTCTTTGCCGTTCTTATCCAGAGCACCCACCCGAAAGGCATTCCCGAGTTTCACATTCGCGACGTTCTTAACATAAATCGGAATGCCGTTCGGCGCTGTCAGAACGATGTTTTCGATGTCGGCGACTGACTGAATCAGTCCAACGCCGCGCACCACCGACCATTGGCCGGCCTGCTCAACGACATTCCCACCCACGTTATTGTTGGAACGCTCGACTGCTTCGACCACCATCGAGAGCGGGAGTGAGTATGAACGCAGCTTGTTAGGATCGACATCCACCTGGTACTGCTGGACGTAGCCCCCGACGGTGGCGACTTCCGCCACGCCCGGCACTGAGTTCAATTGATAACGGACGAACCAGTCCTGCAACGTGCGCAAATCGCGCAGGTTCATTTGGTCGCTTTCAAGCGTGTACCAGAAAACCTGCCCGACGCCCGTAGCGTCGGGGCCAAGCGTGGGAGTGACGCCTTGTGGCAGTTGGGCGGTGACCAGATTCAGGCGCTCCAGAACTCGGGTTCGCGCCCAATACAGATCGACGTTGTCCTCAAAGATGATGTTAATCATCGAGAAGCTAAACGCCGAACTTGCGCGCACTACCCGTACGCCGGGGAGGCCTTGAAGATTGGTCACGAGCGGGTAGGTGACCTGATCCTCAACCTCCTGCGGCGAGCGCCCCGTCCAGTCAGTGAAAACGATTACCTGGTTCTCAGACAGATCGGGGATCGCGTCGATCGGCGTGCGCAACAGTGCCCAGTAACCCCAAGCCGCAAGGCCGAGATAAATCGCGATCACCAAGCCGCGATTGCGCAGGCTCAGTTCAATGAGTCGATGAATCATTGCGCTGTTACGCTGAACGTTGTCTTCCCTTTACCCGCCGGCCCTTCATAAGCGAGCTGTCCTTGCCACTCACCGGCCATTCCGATGTTCACTTTGCCGCGATAGACTCCCGGCGTGTCGGTCGTCGTAAAGGTGACAGCGTCATTCATCGCAGCCATGCCGCCCATTGCTGGCATATGAAAGTTCAGCGACACTGCACCCACGTCCACAGCCTTGCCCGACGAATCAGTGAAAGCGAGCGTAACTTCCTGGTCACCCAGCTTGAGCACTCCGCTTTCATTAGAGAGCGTGGCGGTCAGCTTTTCCATGGGTGCAGCCTTGATGACCTTGCCTGCGGGAACGTTTCCATCAGTTCCCGTCTTTGAACCACACGCCGCCGCAATGACGACGACAACACCTGATGCAATTGCGATAAAGATTAAAGATTTCTTCACGCCTTTGACCTCCAATTAATCGAAGTTGTTAGCGCGCAAAGCACACGAATGCGCAATAGCACGCTTGCTGCTTCAGAGAAGCCGCAAGAAGACACAATTCGGCCTTCGGAGCGCTAGATCAGAATGGAAAGATTGCGGATGTAGGTAGCCTGGAGGTTGGGTAAAAAGACTTCGGTGGAGAAGGAACACTCGTATGGCTTCGGCGCAGCCAGAGGGGACTGCACGACTGCCGGATGAATCGGAGCGATGCTGAAGGAAGGGGCACTCAGATTAAACGTTGGTCCGCGAGAACCAGTCTCTTGCGGAATGGTGACACAGCACTGTTCAGAAGAGCCGGATTTGCTCTCAACGGATGGAGTCTCATGCTTCTTACAGCATGGCATGTTTTCCATGCCCTGCATCGCCTCCATGCCCGCCATCTGGCAGACATGTTCATCGCGGCGCGGTGCCGTACCAGCCAGTACGCTGCTACCGATCACGAGCGCCAGAATCAGAGATGAAAACCGCTTCAGCATCGCTAAGTAAACCGCTGGAGTAGTGCGGGGCGAAGGCTCAACCCTGCTTGAAGAAAAACCTAAAGATTGTATTTTTCCTGGTTGCGGCATCAGGGTCGCTCTAAGCGGCGGCAGCATAAACCGGGTGCGACCGGCTTGTATGTGCCCTAACACACATAGGCTTGCCCTTTTCCTGCTGTAAGCCACTCCATCATCGTAAACACCAACATATATGGCCTCCCGGCCCATGTCAAACGGGTACCAAGAACCCGAACTTTTGCCCTCAGCAACGCTAGTGCCGCAAAGCAAAACTTCAATTGCTTGCTGATTTGTCCTCTTTGTCTTGCGAATTCTGCCGCTGTGGGCTGCGGATATTTTCGCGGGCGCACCCAATCAATGTCTGTTTTCAAAGAAACAAGGGGAAAACAAAGTAGTTTGAGGGCACGAAGCTTGCTCTGTGCGTTAGACCACAGACACGAAAACCGAAGCGGGAGAGAATCAAAGGTTTGCAAATACTCGGCAGTTTTGTCTGACCGAATTCCAGTTAACCAACCAGAGGAGAGGATGACAATATGAAAGTGAACAGACGCGCATTACTGTCAGCTACCGCCATCATGCTTATTCTGTTAATTCCGGCCGCGGCATGGGCGCAACACAAGCACACCCAAAGCGGACCGAAGAAACCCGGCATGGCGGGCATGAAGACGGAAATGGCCAAGATGATGCAATCGCCGCATCACCTGCTGATGACGGCTCACATGAAGAGTATGTCTGAATTTGCCAGGGCACTCCGCGATCAGGCAGTGAAGCCTGAAGCTCTGGACGTTGAATTCGCACGCGCGGCAGTTGCCGAGCTAAGGCATAACCTCGACGCCATGGAAGCTATCCACCAAAAACACATGGAGACGATGAGCGCCGAGATGAAATCGAAGATGAAGATGATGATGGAAACGATGGAAAAGGACCGCTCAATGGTGAAGGACCAGGTCAGCGCGCTTGAGACAGATGTGCTAGCCGACACGCCAGATTCTAAGCAAGTGGCAGCACACGCTAATGCTCTGCTCAAACATTTCGGGATGATGGCGAAGATGCATGGTGGAAGCAAAGCAGGTAAGAAGATGGCGCTGAAGAAGAAGATGGAAATGAAGAAGATGTAAGATCCAGCCTTCGCCAGTTCTGCTGTTGAAATAGGAGATTAATGTCATGAACGAATCGAGCAAGACTCCCCTAATCATCGCGTTTGTCGTTGTCG
>JALZOO010000588.1 GCA_030913905.1 Acidobacteriota bacterium | reverse complement strand
ATGTCACCCTCACGGCGGGCACGTTTGCCGCCGGCACTGCCGCGACAATCAATGTAGCCGGAAACTGGATTAATAACGGGGGAACATTTAGCGGTGGTACAGGTAACGTGATCCTCGACGGGCCAACTGGTCAGTCCATTGGTGGCTCAGCAGCCACCACCTTCAATGCGCTTACGATCTCCTCGGCGGGCACTGGGGCAGTTCTGGGCCAGAACGCTACCGTAAACGGCACACTCACGCTGAACAATAATCTCACTACCGGCGCGAACATCTTGATTCAGCCGAGCACTGCGCCCGCTTCTGTAGCGGGATTGTTTGACGTGATCGGAAGCGTACGGCGTACAGGTTCGCCTTTACCTTCAGGAGTAGGACTGACCTTCGGAAATCAGAACAACATCATCAACTTCACTGCGGCCGGCACTCGTCCCACAGACGTCACTATTACTCTTGTCAAAGCCGCGCCAGCAACGTTCACCTCCGCCGTACAGCGGACTTACACGATAGCTCCTACGGGAGGCAGTGGCTATTCAGCGACCTTGCGCTTGCGCTATCTCGAAGGCGAACTCAATGGAAATGTTGAGTCGCAGTTGGATCTGTGGCGGTTTAATGGCGCGACCTTCATTGATGAGCAGCAAACAGCGCGGGATGCGGTCAACAACTGGGTCGAAAAGAGCGGCGTCACAGCGTTTTCCGACTGGACCTTTGCCACCCACGTAAACCAGGCGCCCTCGGTTACTCCCAATCCGGCGGCTACCATCGTTGGCGTACAGACCTCAGCAATAGTTCTTGACCGCCAGGTGATCGATGCAGCGTCGGTAACTCACTTCAAGATCACCGGCATCACCAACGGCACACTCTTCAAGAGTGACGGCTTGACGCAAATCAACAACAACGACTTCATTACTTATGCTGAAGGCACTGCCGGCGTTAAGTTCACGCCTAACTCCGTGGCTACCGGCAGCTTTACTGTCCAGGCTTCATCCGATGCGAGTGGAACGGGACTCAGCCCGGGAACCACCGGCACTATCAACGTCAGTCAGGGCACAACTACGACCACAATTACGTCCGACCTCCCAGAGCCTTCGAATGTGGGCCAGGTAGTGACAGTTAACTACACGGTGGCAGTCCTCACCGGCAGCGGCACGCCTACGGGCACCGTCACAGTCACGGTGAGCGGCGGCGCTGAAACCTGCAATGGCACGGTAGCCGCGGGCACCTGCAATATCACCTTGACCGCCTCGGGAAGCAGGACGCTGACAGCGACGTATGCTGGCGACAGCAATTTCGTCGGCGGTAACGACACTGAGCCACACGATGTCGTAGGCCCCCCGGATGCGATTGATGACAATTATTCAACGTTCAAAAACACGCCACTCAACATTGGAGCCCCTGGTGTGCTGGGGAACGACACCGGCAGTCCAAGCGTTTCGGCTGTGGGCGGGTGTGCCGATGTAACGGCGCCCTTCGCAGGCTGTCTCACCCTTGCCAACGGCACGGTAACTGTCAACGCTGACGGTAGCTTCAGCTACACGGCACCATCAGCAGTTTTCGTGGGAGCAGATAGTTTTACCTACACCGCGACAAACGCTGGGGGCAGTGATACGGCTACGGTAAACATTACCGTCGCGGATTCGTTCTTCATTAACGAAGTTCTATTTGATCCGCCGGGCACTGATGCTCCGAACGAGTACATCGAGTTCCGCGGTCCGGCGTCTGCAACGATTCCCTCGGGCACCTATCTTGTAGTGATCGACGGCGATTCCGCGAACGCCGGCGGTGTGACCACGATCATTAACCTCTCAGGATTGACGTTTGGTTCGAACGGCTTCCTGGTGCTTCTGCAGTACACCAACACTTATACGACGACGGCGGGTGCGACAGTCTTGACCAGTACAACCGCAGGCTTTGGCGGGTTGCCAGGCGGTATCTGGCAGTCAGACGGCGGCGCGACAGATCTGCAAAACGATTCTGCGAGTTACCTGCTCATTCAGACGAACGTCGCTCCGACGCTGGCTGACGACATTGATGCGGATAATAATGGTTCTGCCGAGGCTCCGGTCTTCACGGGTTGGAACGTAATCGATTCAATCAACGTCCTCGATGGAAGTGCAAACAACTTCGGGTATGGGGCTTTCGGCTATCGAAACAATGCCGGAACCGGTTCGTCCCTGGGAGCTGAGGTCATCGTCACCTTCCTGGCGACCTATGTCGGTCGCAGCGCTGACACGACCGGATCCGCTGCGGCGGATTGGGTAGCGGGTGGAGCGTTGGCTGGATCTGCGCCTAACTGGCTGCTCGGCGCTGCTGCTGAGGTGGAACCAGACCAATTTGCCAATCAACCTCTAAATCATATCGGCGCGACGAACTTTGACATCTCGCCGCCAACGGTGCAGTCAATCACGCGCGCTAGTACCAATCCAACAAATGCTGCTTCCGTCGACTTTACAGTGACGTTTAGTGAGAACGTGACTGGAGTTGACGCTGCAGATTTCGCTCTTACAACAACTGGCTCCATCGCCGGGGCTTCTGTTGGTTTGATCGGCGCGGTAGGAAATGTCTGGACTGTTACGGTAAATACTGGGACAGGCGACGGAACGATTCGCCTGGATCTGATTGACAACAACACAATTATTGATGGATCGAACAATCCACTCGGCGGCGCCGGCGTGCAAAGCTTCACTACTGGCGAAGTTTATAACGTCGACAAGTCAATACCGACCGTTAACATCGTGGATGTAACGCCAGATCCGCGTTCCACAAGTGTGAGTTCGATCTCGATCGTCTTCAGTGAAGCGATTACCGGCTTTGACCTGGCCGATTTGAGTCTAACCCGTAACGGTGGCGGCAATTTGCTGACCGGCTCACAGACGCTAACCAGCGGAGACAACATCACCTGGACGCTCGGAAACCTCAGCACACTGACGACTCCCGACGGCAATTACGTCCTAACCCTGAGCGCCGCCGCCGGCATTACTGATGCTGCAGGCAATGCACCCGCGGGCGGCGCGAGCGATGCCTGGACCATGGATGCGGCAGCGCCAACAGTCGACATCACCGATGTCACGCCCGATCCGCGCAACACAAGCGTAAGTTCGATCTCGATTGTGTTCAGCGAGGCTGTCAGTGGCTTTGATCTGGCTGACCTGACTTTAACGCGCGATGGTGGCGCCAACCTGCTTACCGGCGCGCAGACTCTGACCACTGGCGACAACATCACATTTACGCTGGGTAATCTGAGCGGGTTAACCGGGACAGGCGGCACTTACCTGCTTACGTTGACGGCGCCGGGTGGCATAACCGACGGCGGCGGAAATCCGCTCGCCGGCGGCGCGACTGATACCTGGGTAATGGATACGGCTGCGCCGACAGTAGACATCACCGATGTCACACCTGATCCGCGCACAACCAGCGTCAGCACCATTTCGATAGTCTTTAACGAGGCTGTCACGGGATTTGATATCTCGGATCTGAGTTTGACGCGAGATGCCGGCAGCAACCTGCTGACTGGTTCACAAACGTTGACTACGTCCGACAACATCACCTGGACCCTTAACAACCTAAGCTCACTCACCGGCACCGATGGCAATTACGCCTTGACCTTGACATCAGGCGGCATCGCTGACAATGCCGGTAATGCGCTGGCAGCGGGTGCTAGTGATACGTGGGTAGTGAATGGGGCCGCGCCCACAGTCGACATCACCGATGTGACGCCGGATCCGCGCAACACAAGTGTCACCTCAATCGCAATTGTCTTCAGTGAGGCCGTAAGCGGCTTTGACATTGGCGATCTGAGTTTGACGCGCAATGGTAGCGGCAACCTGCTGACCGGTGCGCAGACCCTGACCAGCGGCGACAATATTAATTTCAGTCTGGGTAACTTGAGCGCGTTGACCGGCACAGACGGCAGTTACACCCTAACGCTCACGGCCCCAGGCGGTATAACGGATGGCGGAGGCGCGTCGCTCGCAAGCGGCGCTACTGACTCGTGGTCGATGGATGCGACTGGTCCAACGGTCACAATTAATCAGGCTAGCGGCCAGGCAGATCCAACCTCCAGCTCGCCAATTAATTTCACTGTCGTCTTCAATGAGGCAGTAGCGAACTTCGTTACGGGTGACGTGACCTTTAGTGGAGCTGGAGCGACTACAGCGACAGTCACTGAGACTGCCCCGAACAATGGCACAACTTATAACGTTGAGATCACCGGTATGAACACTTCCGGTACCGTGACGGCCAGTCTGCTTGCGGGCGTGGCTTCAGACGCGTTAGGCAACTTGAGCCAGGCTTCAACTTCGACCGACAACTCAGTCACCTTTAATTTGGTAACCAACGCAGCGCCGGTCCTGGACAACACCGGCAACATGTCGTTAACCAGCATCAATGAAGACGTTCCCAATGCCAGCAATCCGGGCACGCTCGTGGCCGACATCATTCTGAGCGCAGGCGGCGATCGAATAACCGATGCAGATGCAGGCGCAGTGGAAGGTATTGCCGTCATTGCCGTCGACAACACTAACGGAACATGGGAGTTTTCAATTAACAACGGCACCAACTGGTTTGCGTTTGGCTCGCCGAACGCGACGACAGCGCGACTCCTCGCTTCCGATGCGACAACGCGCATTCGCTTTGTGCCCAACGCGAACTTCAACGGAACGGTTGCAACGGGCATAACATTTAGGGCGTGGGATCAAACCAGCGGGACAAATGGAAATACGGCTGATCCGTCAACTAACGGCGGCGCGACAGCCTTCAGCACCGCTACCGAGACAGCATCGATCACCGTCAACTCATCCAACGATGCACCGACGCTTGATGCCATTGGCGACCTGGCAATCAACGAAGACGCGGCGCAACAGACCGTTAACCTGACAGGCATCGGTGCCGGGGGCGGCGAATCGCAGACCCTCGTTATCACTGCCACCTCAGGAAACACCGGATTGATTCCCAATCCGACGGTTACCTACACGTCGCCGAATGCTACGGGTTCGATCGCGTTTACGCCGGTTGGTAATCAAAGCGGCACGGCCTTGATTACCGTTACGGTTAACGATGGCGGCGGCACAGCCAACGGTGGAATAGAGACCGTTGTGCGGACCTTTACCGTTACTGTAAACGCGGTGAATGACGGGCCTGTCAACACTGTTCCGTCAGCACAGAGTGTGCCCAAGAATGGCACGCTCACGTTCTCGGTGGCCAATTCCAACCTGATCAGTGTCGCGGATATTGATGCCGGAACGTTGCAGGTGACGCTGACCGCCACTAACGGCACGCTGACGCTCTCCGGCACTACCGGACTCTCATTCACCGTCGGCGACGGCACGTCGGATACGACGATGACCTTCACCGGCACAATCGCTAACATCAACAATGCTCTCAACGGGCTGGTGTTTGCGCCAACTAACGGCTACGACGGCCCTGCCACGCTGCAGATTGTCACAAACGATCAAGGCAACACAGGCACTGGCGGCGCGCTCTCTGACACTGACACTATCAACATCACAGTTCAGCATGGCGGCACGCTGCAATTCAGCTCGGCCACTTATACAGTGGCTGAAGATGGAGGGAATGCCACCATTACGGTTAACCGCACGTCCGGTAGTGTGGGCACCACACAGGTGGATTACACCACCAGCAATGGGACCGCGACGGCGGGACAGGATTACACAACCGCCTCAGGCACGCTCATCTTCGGCGATGGTGTGACGACGCAGACCTTTGATGTTCCGATCACTAACGACAGTCTCGATGAGCCAGACGAAACCATTAACCTGACACTCTCAAACGTTACCGGTTCGGGCAGTCTGGGATCGCCCGCGACTGCCGAGCTAACAGTCACCGATAATGATGCAGCGCCTACTGTTTCAATTGGCGATGTTTCGGTAACCGAAGGTAACGCTGGCACTGTCAACGCGGTATTTGCGGTTAGCTTATCTGCTGCCAGCGGACAGTCTGTGACAGTCAATTATCAGACTGCTAACGGTACCGCTACGGCGCCGGGTGACTATCAAGCCATCTCCAGCACTGTACTCACATTCAACCCGGGAGAGATTTCCAAGAACGTCACGGTACTGGTCAACGGAGAAACGGATGTGGAGGATGACGAGACCTTCTTCGTCAATCTTTCAGGTGCTAATAACGCCACGATCTCGGACAACCAGGGCCAGGGCACCATTCTTAATGACGACGGTACGTCGGTGCAGTTTAATTCACCGGCATATAGCGTGAACGAAGGAGCGGGCCAGGTTACTATCACGCTCACGCGCACTGGAAACCTAACTCAGGCTTTCACGGTGGATTACGAAACACTTGATAAGCCCGGAGTCCCGGCCTGTAACGTGTTTGCGGGGCTGGCTTCCGAACGCTGTGACTACGAGACAACACTGGGTACGCTCAGTTTTGCTTCGGGCCAGGCGTCAGCCACGATCATTATTCCCATCGTTGATGACGTCCATATCGAAGGCTCCGAGGTCTTCGACGTCAAGTTAAGCAATGCAGCCGGTGCTGTGATTAGCGGACCCACCACGGAAACAGTAACCATTCTCGAAAATGACACTGTGTTCACACAAGCCAATCCGATAGATAATTTCGACTTCCTGCTTCGAATGCTTTATCTGGATATGCTTACTCGCGAACCCGATTCAATCGGATTCACGTATTGGAAAGGAAGACTGACCACCTGCGCGGCTGATCCAACGTGTTCAATTGTGCAGGAGCGTATTAGAGTTTCCGCGGGGTTCTTCTACTCCAATGAGTTTCTAGTGAGAAAAGGTTACTTCGTATATCGCTTCCATCGCGCCAGTCTGGGCCACCCGCCAACCTACCGGGAGTTCTTCAGGGACATGCAGTCGCTGGGTCAGGTTGATGCGCAGGAGGCACAGAGACGAGCGGAGTTTACTGACAAGTGGGTCACCAGACCGGAGTTCATTACTCTTTACGGCGGACTCACCGATACAGCTTTTGTCAACAAGCTTGCGGATACCGCCGCTGTGACTCTCGATCGCCCGGCAATGATTGCCGAATTAGGAGGCGGCAAGACCAGGGCCCAGTTGGTCAGGGACGTGGTCGAGAACCAACTCGTCTATGACAAGTATTTTAGAGAAGCCTTTGTAACTGCAAATTACTTCGGGTTCCTGCGCAGAGAACCGGATGGAATAGGCTTCCCATACTGGATGAATAGAGTGAATCAATTCCCGAATGACTTCCGTCTGGAACAACATCCGGAATTGATCTACGAAGTGGTAGGAGGGTTCCTCTATTCTGAAGAGTATCAATTCCGCTTCGGTAATCGGAATTACTAACAGGACCGGCAGGTTCACATGCCAAAAGGGCGGGGAGTGAAAGCTCCCCGCCCTTTTCCTTTAAGTCGCAGCTTTTGCCGCAGGCCCGGCTTGAGTCAAACCTTGGTAGAAAATTTTCTTTCGCACTGGGCGGTGGCAGAGCCGCAGGCAGGAAGCCTACGGCTGGCGAACGGCGATTGTTGTTTCAGAGTCAGGATGAGAGCCGCGTTGTTGGTCATAGATCATTGGCGGCGGTGGTGGGTTTGCTACCAGCACTTCCAGCGCGGCGTCTATCACTTCGTTAATCCGCGAAACGAAAACTAAGTTCAACTCCTTGCGAACGTCTTCCGGAATGTCTTCCACGTCCGCTTCGTTGCGCGAAGGCAGGATGACTCGTCGAATACCAGCCCGGTGGGCGGCCAGCACTT
>JALZOO010000561.1 GCA_030913905.1 Acidobacteriota bacterium | reverse complement strand
ACCTGGGGCTAACGCCCCAGGCTATTACATTCCGCGCCTACGGCGCTCAAGCACGCCGCGTCCCCGCGTCTCGCCATCCCCGCGTCTGCCGTCGCTACCCTAAAGCTTCAAGGCACTCCGCAAGGCTGCGTTGCCGGCACGTAAACATCGGTGTGTCGCGCAGTGTGTAGGAACTGGCTTTGGTCTCGCGCAGTTCCTGCACGAGATCAAGAAAATCTGCGGGGTTGTCAGTCTCAAAGGCAACAACGAATTCCTGATCGTCCAGGCCAAAGGAATAAGTGGTGTGAAGTTTGACGGAGCGATACTTGGTGCCGATGCGTATGTGCTCGTCCATCATTTCCTGCCGCTGGTCTGCGCTTCGCGAATACCATTCGCGCGTCTTCACAAACGGATAGACAAACAAGTAATCCGATTTGCCGGGGACAATGTGCAGTCGATCTTCAACGTGTTCGGGATTGTCTTTGTCGATATACATCGAGCGCTTCGTCATTGACAGAAACGACTGCGTTGGCTGGAGATACTTGGCCATCTGCGTGTGATTCAGTCGTGAGGTCATTTCCTGAATGGGGTCCAGCTCATAACCGATGCGCCAGATCATAAAGTCGACATTCGTGCGCAGACCGATCGTGGAATACGTGTTAATCAACAACGGACCACGAAACTTTTCCACCGCGTCGACAAACTCCTGCTTGCATTGTTTCTTATCGCCGTCATCAAGGAGTTGCCATTCCGGTCGCGCATGATAAAACGTGAAGTTGACAAACTGCCGCGGCAGCTTCGCCTTCTGTTCCTCTAATTCGATGCAATTCGGGGCGAGCCGTAGCGAACCCCTCGGTGCATTACCCTGGTCCTTATCCGAACCCATTTGAAGTAACCTCTTAAATGTGAAGAAAACTGCGCCGAATGGCGCCTTTATTAAGCGCGCAGTTATTCTGCCTAGTCTCAGGTGTGATTGCAACCGACCAGACAATCAAGTGCGGAGTGCTGAGTCCTGAGTACTGAGTGCTGAGTACTGAGTGCTGAGTGCTGAGTCCTGAGTGGTGAGTGAAGACTCGTACCGACTGAAGACTGAAGACTGGCGACTGCGGACTGGAGACTGGCGACTGGCGACTGCGGACTGGCGACTGGCGACTGCGGACTGGAGACTGGCGACTGTCGGTTGCTATACTCGCAAACCCACGCAATACCAAATCATGATGCCTGAGAGGAACAGTAGGGAATGAAGTCTGCCGCGATTGGTTTCGTCTTGATTGCATTTGTCTTGTTCGCCATCGCCTGCAACGATTCAGGTAATCAAACATCAAACCAGAATCAAACGTCTGTCACGGCTTCGCCGGCTTCAACCGCAACACCAGACGCACTGGCAACGGCGAAAGCGAATTTCGAGAAGCACTGTTCAGCGTGTCACGGCAAGGATGGCACGGGCGGACTCGTCACAATAGAGGATAAGAAGCTGAAGGTCCCGAGCCTGAGGGAAGGCCACGCGCTCAAACATACTGACGTGCAGTTGGCCAAGCAAATCAGGGACGGCGCCGAAGAGATGCCGGCTTTCAAAGATAAAGTAAGCGCGGCGGAGATTAATGATTTGGTGACTTTGATTCGGAAGGAATTTCAGGGCAGGGAATGAGCTTTGAACTTTGTTCTTAGTTCTTTGTACTTTGATTTTTGAGCTTTGAGCTTGTACTTTTATCTTGAGAAATCAGCAAGTACCAAGTACGAAGAACAAAGTACGAAGAACAAAGTACTAAGAACAAAGTACTAAGAACGATTTACCTCGCGTGCACCCGTAGCTCAGCTGGATAGAGCGTCTGACTTCGGATCAGAAGGTCGCAGGTTCGAGTCCTGCTGGGTGCACCACAAATCAGTCGCCAGTCGGCAGTCTTCAGTAGTTTGTGCGTCCATCGTGTGCCATGGCTTTCTGGATCTGGCGCTCAAGACTATTGAACGAGAGAAGCCTGGAAGCGAAAGACCGAGCTGCAAAGTAACTGTGCGGATACTGAAAATAGTGGCAGGCATAATCCTGTTAGCTGGCGCGGCCTGGTCCACGGTTAGGACCTATAAAGGGCGTGGTAAGTCGTCATGGGTCATCCTCCTGTTCGCTCTATTTCTCGTGGCCCTGGGCTTGTATTTCCTCTTTGATGCCATCGGCGGGTACGTGCGGGATTTCAGGATAGGATCAGAATGGATCAAGTAAAAACCGGAGC
>JALZOO010000513.1 GCA_030913905.1 Acidobacteriota bacterium | reverse complement strand
TCTCAGGCCGCTTTAGCGGCCTTTTCGATAAGTGAACAAACTAAAACGTTCTGAAAAGAAAATTCTAAAGGCCGTTGAAACGGCCTAACAGGGTTTGCCTAACGCAGGTAACCAGCCGTAAAACGGCTGGCCTAATAGCCCTGCGGGCAGCCGCCTAAAGACGGCAAACTAGCAGCCGAGCCGTGAGCCGTGGGCAGTGAAAAGAGAACGATCCACTAATCACACTAAACTTTTTTTCGTGTGACTTCGTGGATCGTTCCTAGGCTGATATCAAGCGTGCGATTAAGAACGCGGCGCCTGCTGCGGCGCTCCCAATGAAAGCTGTTTGCAGCGCGCTGCGCATTGGCCTCATCCCAGTAAAGCGGCCTTTAACAAATCCAAAAATGAGCAATGCCGCCAGCGTCGTCGCAATGGAAACAAACAGTGCATTTTGTGTGTGACGGGTAAACATATATGGAGCGAGTGGAACGAATCCGCCCGCGGCATACGCGCCGCCGATTGTTAAGGCGCTAGTTAGAGCTCGCTTTGGATCGGGCTTCTCGAGACCCAGTTCAAAACGCATCATGAAATCGATCCACTTCTTCGGCTGACGGCGCAGAGCTTCGACGATTGGCTTGGTTTGCGCTTCGGTCAAACCGTACTCCTGAAAAACCTCGGCTACTTCCCGCATCTCCTCGTGAGGTATTTCCGCAACCTCGCGTTTTTCTCGCTCGCGCTCCTTCGCGTAATGCTCAGCGTCGCTTTTGGCAGCAAGATACCCGCCCAGGCCCATCGCAATCGAACCCGCGGCAATCTCTGCCAACCCGGCCGTCACGATAATGCTGTTCGGATTCGACGCTCCGACCAGTCCGCCGGTCAGTCCCGCCGCCAGAGCGAAGGGAACTGTTAACCCGTCAGACATACCAATGACGATGTCACGAACAACCTCACTGGCAGTGAAATGAAGTTCCGTGTGCGGCGTCTGGGGCATTGCTTAGAGGATTTCTTCCTTTCCGGTTAGTAAACCGATCCACGATTACACGAAAGTACACTAAAACAGCTAAGCCCAGATTAGAACTTTCCCATCAGGATAAGGACACCGATAACGATAAAGGAAAGCGCCGCGACGCGTTTGATCCAGACGAGCGGAACGTAATCGCCAATCACGCTGCCCAGCACCACCCCAATCGCCGACACCGCCGTGAGTGCGAGTGCGGATCCGATGAATACCGCCCAGGGTTTTTTCGATTGGGCGGCCATTGTCATCGCCGCCAACTGAGTCTTGTCACCCATCTCCGCCAGAAATATCACGCCGAAAGTTGTTAGAAAGATGCGCCAGTCCATTTTGTTCTCCTCAAATAAAGTTTTCTGTGAAGCTCTATGCCTTCGGCAACTTTATGGCTTAGACTGTTAATACTAACTTACATCTGCTTTCGGCTTCCGTAAATTTCAGCTCCAGACGGATGACTCAACTCTCAAACGAATTTCTTGGTACCGAACGCTTCCGTATCCGCAGGCGTCTGGGATCGGGTGGCATGGGCGTGGTGTACGAAGCGCACGATATGGAAACGGACAAGCTGGTTGCTCTCAAGACCCTTACCCACGCTGAAGCGTCGCATATCTCTCGCTTCAAAAATGAATTTCGGTCACTCGCCGATGTTGCTCATCCGAATCTTGTCTCCCTTTACGAATTGATGGCGGACGGCCAGTACTGGTTCTTTACTATGGAACTAGTCCAGGGGATTAATTTCCTCGAACACGTCCGACCCGGCTACACCGCGAAGCAAACACAGTTCTCAAAAACACCGACGCTGAGGAAAACTTCCCAGCCTCCACACACTGACATGCTCGCCGATTATGAAGCAGAAACGCGAGAGCTGGATTCCATGCGCCTCGCCACGTTTTCAGAGGCAGCCTCGTTGGATGTACCACTCGACACTTCACTTTCTCGTTCCACCCTCGACCTCAGCCGCTTACGTGCTGCGGTAAGGCAGCTTGCGGAAGGTTTGCATGGGCTGCACGAAACCGGAAAGCTTCATCGAGACATCAAACCGTCAAACGTTCTCGTCACTGAAGAAGGTCGCGTAGTCATTTTGGACTTTGGACTGGTTGCGGAAGTGCGTGACCAGGAACTTCATGACAGCGTCACCCTCGCCGGCACGCCCGACTACATGTCTCCTGAGCAGGGGGCGCAGTTGCCGCTCTCGCGGGCCAGCGATTGGTATAGCGTGGGAGTCATGTTGTATCAGGCCCTGGCCGCGCGGCTGCCGTTCTCCGGAAAGTTTTTCGAAGTGATGATGAACAAACAGAACTTCGATCCGCCGGCGCCCGCAGAACTGACAAGAGATGTCCCGCCAGACTTGAACGATCTATGTGTTCGTTTGCTGAAGCGAAACCCGGACGAGAGACCCCCAGGGCGTGAGATATTGCGTCTCCTTGGTGACCAAACTGGGCCGTTGCAGCAGTTGGTAATCTCGTCAACCAAGCCGGCCCTGGCCCAGACTACGCCATTCATCGGCCGCGAACGCCAATTGCGTGAGCTTCGCGATGCACTAGATGTTGTCAAGCGAGGGCAGACGGTAACCGTGTACCTGCATGGCGGTTCCGGTATGGGAAAGACTGCGCTGGCGCGACATTTTCTCGACGAACTGCGGGCTAACCAAACTGAGATTGTGATCCTCGAGGGACGTTGCTTCGAACGCGAGTCGGTGCCTTACAAAGCCCTCGACGGCGTAGTAGATAGCCTCACAAAGTATCTTCTCTCTCTTCCGGGCCGGAAAGCTGAAGCGCTGATGCCACGCGAAGTGCCGGCCCTGGCTCGCCTATTCCCGGTGATGCTCCAGGTCGATTCTGTTTTCAATGCACCGCAGCGCGAACATGAAATTCCGGATCAATTCACCTTGCGACGTAAAGCATTTACTGCTTTGCGCGAACTGCTCGGACGCATCTCGGACCGGCAACCGCTGGTGCTTTATATCGACGACTTGCAGTGGTCTGACGCCGACAGCACGACGCTGCTCGAAGACCTACTTCGTCCACCTGATTCACCGCCGTTGCTTTTGCTGTCGAGTTTTCGCACTGAAGATCAGGAAACAAAGCCTTTCCTAAAATCGCTACTGGAAAAAACCGGAACAGATAGTTGTCGCGAAGTGCTGGTCGGGGCTTTGTCGAGAAATGAGTCCTACGAGGTTGTGAATGATTTGCTTGGTGAAAGTGCGGCCTTGATCGAGCCATTCATTGAAGCGATGCTGCGCGAAGCACGCGGCAACCCCTTCCTACTCGAACAACTGGCCCGCTATGCGTCGTCAAGCCACAAAACCTCAACCACCGGCATTACGTTGGCGATGATGTTGAATGCGCGACTTCGTCTGCTGCCCGTGGGCGCGCGACAGTTTGTCGAGACGTTGGCGGTGGCGGGCCGTCCCATAAACCCGGAAGTTGTCTACCAGGCGGCCCAGTTGTCCGGCGACGAATCGCCGATGGTCAGCTCGCTCCGCGCCGCGCAGTTCCTTCGAACAGGTGGCGCAGGCCACACACTCGAGCTTTATCACGACCGTATCCGCGAGACTTTGGCAACACAACTTGAGCCGACGAAGGTTATCCAGATTCACCGCCGTTTGGCCCAGGCTTTGGAAGCCCGCGGAGTAGACGATCCCGAGGCGTTGTTTGAACATTATTTCGGGGCTGGGGAGCGTGTGCGAGCCGCGTCCCACGCCGCCGTGGCTGCCAAAAAAGCAGCCAGCGCCCTTGCGTTTGATCGGGCGGCTGGCTTCTATCGTCGCGCTCTCGAGCTGGCTCCAGCGCGCGGCGCTGAACTCGTCGAACTCACGCGAGGATTGGCGGAAGCTTTGGTTAATGCCGGCCGTCCGCCTGAAGCCGCGCAAGCGTATCTCGAATTGGCCCAGCTAACATCGGCCAGTCACAGTCTCGATTTCAAACGAAGAGCGGCCCAGCAACTGCTAATGGGGGGACACATCAACGAGGGTGTCTTCCTGATTCGTTCGGTACTCGCAGCTGTCGGATTGAATTATCCGGTAGGTCCAAAGCGCGCCCTGCTTTCACTGCTCCTTAAGCGTCTCCAAATTCGTTTGCGTGGTTTGAAGTTTACCGAGCGCGACGAGAGTCAGATTCCCGAAGCGGATCTTGTTCGGATCGATACTTGTTGGGCAGTGGCCGCCGGCCTGGGCGCTGTTGATCTCATTCGTGGCGCCGACTTTCAGAGCCGGCATTTGTTGTTGGCCCTGCGAGCAGGCGAGCCGTATCGCGTGGCCCGCGCGCTGGCGTTTGAAGCAGCGTGGACTGCTGCGCGCGGCGGCGCTGGGGGAGAGCGGGGCGCGCAGATTGCCCGCCAGGCTGCAGAGCTTTCTCAGAAGGTGGGCCACCCGCATGCCATTGGGCTTTCAATCTGGGCCACCGGCGTCGATGCTTACCTTGCGGGGAAGTGGCAGAAGGCTGCTGAACTCCTCGATCGCGCCACGGAAGTCTTGCGCGACAGATGCACGGGTGTGACCTGGGAGATCACAATCGCCAATCGGTACAAGTTAAGCTCGCTTTTATGCATGGGCGAGGTTGTTGAAGTGTCTCGACGAGTGCCCTCGATGCTCTCGGCGGCTCTCGAACAGGGAAATCTTTTTGGCGCTACAGATTTGCGAACTCGTTTAAATCTGATTTGGCTCGCGTCGGATGATCCCGATAGGGCAAGAGCTGAGGTCATAGAAGCTCTGAAGGTCTGGTCTCATGAAGGATTTCATTTGCAGCATTACGTTTCCCTCCACGCGTTGGCACAAATTGAGCTTTACACCGGGGACGTCGAAGTTGCGTGGAAACACGTTGAAGGACAATGGCAAGCACTGGAGGATTCCCTGCTCCTGCGTATACCGATGGTGCGCGTTGAGGCAATGCAGCTCCGCGCCCGCGTAATGCTCGCCACTACGGAGGCGGGTAACAAAGGGGGCAAGTTGAGGCTGGCTGAGAAGATGGCCCGCACGATCGAGAAAGTAAGTATCTCGTGGTCGAAGCCGTTCGCGATCCTCCTACGAGCCACGATTGTGCAGCAGCGTGGTGACACCGAAGGGGCTAAAGAGTTGTTGTCCCAGGCAATCTCGAGTTTTGAACGTGTGGATATGCACCTTTACGCCGCGGCAGCGCGACGCCGTCTTGGCGAGACATTAGGTGGCGAACGAGGTGGTCAACTAATCGCTGAGGCTGATGGGTGGATGGTAGAACACGGGATTAAAGATCCCGAAGCGATGTCGAACATGCTTGCCCCGGGATTCTAAGACTATCAGCGTTGTCTCAAAAGTCATCCGCTCTGGAGTTCGGCTTCGCCGCCCGAGTTGGCTTCGAGGCGGTGGCTTTGCCCCGCCGATAAGAGCCGGATTATCACGGGCTGTGCCCCTGGTCAGGGCTTAGCCCTTCGGATTGATGGGCCAAAGGCCGCACCGAGGGCAGAGCCCAGATGGGTAAGCGCTCGTCTACGGCGGGGCAAAGCCACTGCCTCACTCTCCGGGGGCAAAGCTCATTCTCAGCGCTCATGACTTTTGAGGCAAAGCCGAAACGATCCGAAGCTACTGGAACTGGCCCAACGCCTCAGGCTGCCATATCGATAGCCTCATCGATCGTTTCGCTTCGCGGTTTCGGCTTCAATCCCCAATCATAAGTTCTTCTCAACATGCGAATGGCCGCTTTGACGCAAAGTCTGGGAATCAACCCCAGCCTGGTTTTGCGAACGTTGTCTGCGGCCACGCCCCCGGGATAAAGCGAGTGGAAGGCCAGACACGCCACGGTGTAGCACACTTTTCCGGTCAGTGGGAGCTCGCCTAATGCGCCGCTGCGCATCCGCTTGATGATGGCTTTCAAACGATAGAAGCTCCGCCAACTGTCATGCGCCTCCCTCTCCAGATCTGCCAGCGCGATAGTGGGATGTTTTACTGAAACCTCGGTTTGATCGTAGTCAAGCCAAAACTTTTCCCGAACGATTTGCACCGAGTGTTTCGGCACGTAGTCTTCCCGATCACGGTTTTTCCAATCGCGAACCATCTCGTAGTAATCCTTGGTCCCGGGATAAGCGCTATAGAGGGGGAACTGGGCGAAGGCTGTACCTGACGCATTTGCGAATTCGCGCATGGTCCGAAGCGTGTTCAGCGTATCACTCTCGAGGCCGTTAATAACCGAAGCCAGAACGTAGATGCCATGGTCCTGAATCTTCTGAATTGCCTCAACCATGCGCTGCCCAACCGGGTTCCAGGTCTTGTTCGCTGCTTTTAGACCTTCTTCGGTAAACGACTCCACTCCGATAAGTGCGCCACGAATACGCATCTTGTTATACATGGCATCCAGATACTCGTCATCGCTGATAACTTCGGCTGTCATCTGAGTGAAAGAATAGAACGAAGCAGGCACCGCCCGGTCGTACTCTTCAAACAGCTCAAGCCGCGCTTCACGTATTCGTTCCAGCAGTTCCTGTGTAGGTCGATTTTGCTCGCGCGCAATGCGTCCGAGAGTAGCAGGCGTGAAGTTGTCGTCAGCGAAAAACACATAACGGAAGCCCATCGAATGAAGTTCGTTGGCCTCCTCGATAATGTGATCGTTCAGATGCATGCGCGGCTTGCGGCCTTCCGTCACCCACACCGAACAGAAACTGCAATTCTCCGGACACCCCGCCACCGTCTGGATCGAGCCCATCAAGTACTTATTCGGATCCAACAAATCCCAGCGCGCTTTCACCATCGACTCGCCGGGCACTCGCCCTCCGTCATAGACCTGCTGCAAACGGCCGAGCAAAGCATCTTCTACTACTTTGCTCCAAACCAGATCGCCGCCGCCTGTGACTACTGCGTCAGCTCCCATCTCCAACGGCTCTTTGGGAAAAATGGTGGCGTGAATGCCGCCCACGACAACGGTCGCTCCGCGTTCCTTCGCCTCCCGCACAATGCGATAACCCGGTCGAACGTTTCCGGTGTGGATCCCGACTCCGACTATGTCTCCCGGTCCCACATCTTCAGGATTAAACTGCGTAACCGGCTCGTCAATGATTATTGGATCGCCGACAAGATCCGTGGGCGTTGCACCTGCAATGACAAACAGCCAGCGTGGGGTAATCACGCTGTAACCGACAGTGGCGTTTGCCGGATTCACTAGTACCACCTTGCTCATCACGCCTTCTCCCTTTGGCACCGCGTACTCACCGCTGAGTCTTGGGCTACACGAATCCAGGTTAGTAGAGCATTCTTACCGGTGAAACGGTCCTGACTATTTGGCGAGGATCAGGACTGGTCTGGGACGACAACGCGCCCAGCGTAAAGGGGACTTAGCAACACTGTCAATAAAAAGGCTTGTAACCCAGATCCGAACAATAAAACTGTAACCGTTTCGTTGTGCTAATTAAGCAGTTCTGATAGATTCTCACCCGTCTTCAACTAGAACCTTGAGCGCAGTCCTTAACCTCGCTCTTTTACTTTCTTCCGATTTATCTGAAGGCGAAGCATTCAACAAGCTGATCTTCCCAAGCATTCCTGAACCGATCGTTAATCAACCCAGGAATCCTTTAGGGCGCCAACAACCACGGGACGGAGGCAACTCATGCGCATCGCAGTAATATCCACCTATACCCATCCCAGCAGGCTCATCATCAAGGAAAAGTCTGTAATGCAATCGGCGGTTCCGGAGTTGATCGCGGCCCTCTGTCCCGACGATGCCGAAATAGAGATCTATAACGAGAAGGAATCATACATACCGCTCGATCGCGATTGGGACCTGGTCTTTTTCTCCTATCTGCATTCTTACTACGAACACACGAAAGTTCTCTCGACGCTGTTTCGACGTCGCGGCATCACCACTGTCGCGGGCGGGCGACATGCCAGACACTTTGCCGATGACTGTCAGAAATACTTCGACGCCGTCATTACCGGCGAACCCGAAAGCAACGTTCCGGCGCTGGTTCGCGATTTTGAGCGCGGCGAGTTGAAACCTCGCTATAGTCTTCCGGCGGTGGAAGCAGCGGCAATCAAACCATATCGCTACGATCTCATCGATTTCCGCCACAACCGCTTTCGCCTGCCCGGCGTCGAGGCTTCGCGTGGTTGTCCCTTCGCCTGCAATTTCTGTGTGCTTACGGGATGGGAAACATACCGCTATCGGCCGGTCAAGCATGTCATCGACGAGATCAAGTTTAAGATGAAGTGGAACCAACACTACTTCGGTCTGATCAAGGACTGGTTTATTTTCCTCGATAATAATCTCGGGGGGAACGTGAAATATTTGCGGGAACTGTGCGAGGCATTGATACCGCTCAAGAAGACCTGGGGCTGTGCGCTTACGTTTAATGTTTTGAAGGATGAGACGACGGTCAAGCTGATGGCGAAGGCAGGCTGTCGTTACGTTTACACCGGACTCGAGTCGCTTAATCCCGAGTCAATCAAGGCCATGAATAAAGGCCAGAACACTATAAGCGAAATAGACAACATTATTAACAAATGCTATGCGAATGGAATCCTGCTTTCGTTTGGCCTGTTGGTTGGATCCGATGGCGATACAAATGAATACCTGGAGAAGTTGCCGGGCTATATAGCTGATCTGCGGTACTGCGCCATCACTTTCATGGGAATCATCTGCCCTTATCCGGAGACCTCCTTGTTTCGCGATCTCCAAAAGGAGGGCAGACTGCTGCCGGGGACCGTCAGCCGAGACTACGACGGCTACACGCTGTGTCACCGGCCGAAGTTGCTGGACACGAGCGAGGTCATAGACCACTACCGCAGGCTGTCGCGCACGATTGGCTCGCTTTCCAACGTGTCTCGCCACTATTCAAGCAAGTTCTGGGCGAGCGACGTGCCTCGCTACAAAATGACGATTTTGTTGTCTGGGCGGGAGATATTCAGCGTCCGCAACAACCTGCATAACAAGAAACGGAGCTTCATTGCCGGCGTGGACGGTCTGGAGGCGTGGGACCAGCAGAAGATGCAGGAGTTTCAGATCCCAATGCAATATCTTAGTTAGACAGGTCACAAACTGGTCTTCTCAACAGTTGAAGGCAAATCTCATCACCGAATTGGGTTTGAAACTCCCTCAAAAACACAATCGCTTCATCCGGCAAGATCATTGATTGTCATTTAGGATTGGGCTTTTCACGACCAAGATTATGGCGACGACGGCGACCGCTATGCCGACTCCAATCGCAATCTTCTTGCCGCGCGACAAATTATTGCTCTTGACCGGCTGGATTTCTGATTTAGCTGGCATTGTCACTTTGCCCGCCTTGGCCTCCGCGACCAGCTTAAGCATGTTGTTTTTCAATTGTTCGTTAGGCTTCACGGCTTTCTTTGCCGGAGCGTCAGAAGGACCATTGGCCGGGTTAGTTCTTTCATCCGGGTTAGATGAGTCATTTGCAGAGGCCGAAGTTCCGCATAAAACGCCGACCAGCACCGCCACGAGTGTTAGGGAAGTTAGTTTTTTAAGCACGCCTTTTCTCCTTGTTGGATGTTAGAAGTCTTCTCTCGGTCTCCACACTTGTGGGCTGTTAACCGCGGGCTCTTACTTCGCCTGACCGTTAACTACGAGGAGCGTCATTTTGAAAAGACATCAAGATCAGGCTAACCGTCTGAAACACACTTGTGCATCTTTTGGGCCAGTCAGTAATCGAAGGGAAGTACGCCGGGAGGAGTAAAACGCAGACGGTGAGTGAGGAAACCCAATATCCCGCGCGCAACAAAAAGGCGACATTAGGTAAGAATCGCGTCCACCGCTGTCAGCTCAAGGCAGTTAGGTTCTTGAAAGCATCGGTGAGTCTGGCCGAGACGTTTGAGGTAGAAACTGAATACTGCCGAAAGTCGAAAGTGGTCACAACGGCCACGCCCAGGCTGG
>JALZOO010000368.1 GCA_030913905.1 Acidobacteriota bacterium | reverse complement strand
TTGATGAAGACGTGGCTTTCGAAGCCATGAATCTTATCGAGGTGGAATACGAACCGCTTAACACAATCTCCTCTATTGAAGAAGCCATTCTGATTGACGAGCCTCTTATTCATGAATACGGCGACGCTGGCAACATTCACAAGAAGGTTTCACTGGAGTTTGGAAACGTTGAAGACGGTTTCGCCCTCGCTGACCTCGTGCGTGAGGACATTTTCTTCTACGAAGGCAATACCCATCTGCCGATGGAGCAACATGCCGCTGTCGGTAATTTCGATGCAGACAACAAGCTGACTCTCTGGAGTTCGACGCAAACGCCGCATTACGTCCACCGCGCGCTGGCAAAGGTTCTGGAAATGCCCGCCAGCCACATTCGAGTAATTGCAACTCCAAATGGCGGGGGCTTTGGCGGCAAGAGCGATCCTTTTAATCATGAGGTGATCGTCTGCAAACTCTCGATGATGACCGGACGGCCGGTGAAGGTCACGCTCACGCGCGAGGAAGTTTTCTACTGTCACCGCGGGCGCCATCCGGTGCTGATGAAGGTGAAGACCGGTGTCAAGAACGATGGCGCGATTACAGGAATGCATTTCCAGTCGTTCCTGGACGGCGGTGCATACGGAAGCTACGGCGTTGCCAGCACGTTCTACACCGGCGCGTTGCAGACGGTGACGTACGATGTGCCTCGTTACAAGTTCCAGGGACTGCGGGCGTTTACAAACAAGCCGCCGTGTGGTCCAAAACGCGGACACGGAACACCACAGCCCCGCTACGCTCTCGAAGTTCATCTCGACAAGATTGCTGAGCAACTGAAACTGGATCCGGCCGTGATGCGCCGGGAAAACCTGGTAAAACCCAACACCGTGACCGCGAACTATCTGCGCATTGGGAGCATGGGCCTGGGCCAGTGTATTGACAAGGTTGTCGAGGGGTCTGACTGGAAGAACAGGTTCTCGGGTTGGGATCAGGACAACCGGAAGCTCCCATACGGCAAAGGCGTCGGCATCGCCTGCAGCTCATATATCTGCGGCGCAGGTCTGCCAATCTATTGGAATAACATGCCGCAGTCAGGAGTGCAGCTTCGTCTCGATCGCCAGGGTGGCGTTTGTGTGATGTGCGGTTCGATAGACATTGGCCAGGGCTCTGATTCGATACTCGCTTACATCGTGGCGGAAGTCTTGGGAATCGATCCTTTTGATATACGCGTGGTAACGGCAGACACGGATTTAACCCCAGTCGATCTGGGCAGCTACTCGAGCCGCGTAACTTTGATGACCGGCAACGCGGCGATTCAAGCTGCTGAGCGTGCGCGCGAGTTGCTGGTGATGGCCGTGGCGGAAAAGATTGGCGCGCCAATTGAAAACATATCGTTGGCTGAGCGGCGCGTGTTTGATGTCGAGAATCCTGAAGTCGGTGTCTCTTTTGCCGAGGCTGTGGTGCTGGCTGAATCCAAGTTTGGAACCATTGGTACTGTCGGTTCTTACTCGCCGCCTCGTTCGCCTGGCAGGTACAAAGGCGCAGGTGTGGGGCCGTCGCCTGCGTATAGCTATTCTGCCGCCGTAGCTGAGGTCGACGTAGACCCGTCTACAGGCATTGTGGTTGTCGAGCGTGTTTGGATTGCGCACGACATCGGCAAGTCGATTAACCCGATGCTGGTGATGGGCCAGGTTGAAGGCAGTGTCTACATGGGACTCGGCGAGATCCTGATGGAGGAGATGGTTTATCGCGCAAATCGCAACGTTGTCCACAAGTTTCCCTCGATGCTGGAATACAAGAGTCCTACCACGATGGAGATGTGCGACGTCAAGACCTATCTGATTGAGGATCCGGATCCCAATGGCCCCTACGGCGCCAAGGAAGTTGGGCAGGGACCGCTGCTGCCAGTTCCCCCCGCTGTTGCGAATGCCGTTTACAACGCGGTTGGCGTGCGCATCGACGAGGTGCCCATTACGCCCGAGAAAGTCTTGAAAGCACTGAAGGAAAAGGCCCGCGGGCGCGACGGACGATACGGGCCAACTAAAGTTCCCTCGGTTGAATGGCCGGAGCCTTTGCGCGTGTTGACGCCTGCCGAAGGCGGCGACGGTAAAGAGATGCCGCGCGTGGCGGTGCATTCGTGAACCCTGAGCAGGAAGACGAACCGATTAGGGATGATGACGAAATGCGGCCGGAGTACGACTTTCGCAAACTCAAACTCGTTGGTCGCGGAATCTACGCCGAGCGCTTCCGGGCTGGCGTGAGAATAGTTTTGTTAACTGAAGATGATGGGTCCGATAGTGATTCAATGGAATCTGAAATAGGAATGTGATCAGTCTTTTCAACTCTTGTTAGCAATTGACGAAAGCGTTAGAACGCAGAAGACGGTTGACGAAATAGGCGGGAAAAAGCCCGAAGCACGATGAAGCTTTCCAATGCTGAGAATGCTGTTGTTGATATTGCAAAACTACGTGATTACACGCTGAATTCGAATCATCCGGAAGGCAAACATAAGGCGCGTGCCTTCCGGGAAAAGCTAGGATTGGAAGGAAACGACGCGGAGTTGTTACGTAAATCGATACTAGAGGCAATATTGAAAGCCGAGGCAATAGAGCAGAAAGCAACAGAATACGGACGAAGATTTGTTGTCGACTTTGAAGTCCAGCGCGGGGTTGGAGTGATAATGTACAAGGCAGTTGTGCGAACTGCGTGGATTATTAGGAACGATGAAGATTTTCCGCGTCTCACGACTTGTTTCTGTCCGCGAAGGAGCGCTTGAGAAATGGATGAAATCAAAGTGCTTGATGTAGTTGCGCTGATCGAAGATTTGGACACCGAGGGCTTGCGTCGTGGAGAAGTAGGCACGGTGGTCGAGCAGTGGAAGGATGGAGTATTTGAAGTTGAGTTTAGCGACGACTCCGGGAAGGCCTACGCTTTCGCTGCTCTCCGGCCCGATCAACTGATGAAGCTCCATTTTCGAAAGGACGAAGCTGCATGAGGCTAGAGCTGGAAAATTATGCTCGAACCATCAACTCACAGACCGTTTGTTTTCACCGTCGTTGAAGACGACGGCGCAAACGTAACCATCGAAGTTTTGGAAGAAGACTATCAAGCCGACCTGGCAGCCGGAATCGACGAAGAAGATACGTTGAAGCCCGGCCGCTATAAGATGAAGCGTGGCGGCTTCCTCGCGCGCCATCCTGAGGTAAAGCTCAATGAGAAAAAGCGGGCTTAGGAACGCAAGGATAGGTGATCTTTCGAGCAGTATGAATAGCATCCCTTAACCTCAAAGGAGACGCATGGCGATAACA
>JALZOO010000409.1 GCA_030913905.1 Acidobacteriota bacterium | reverse complement strand
TTATCTTCCTGCCACGTATATTGACTGAGTTGAATCTTTTGAGTGCGACCCGAACCGGCACAATTGTCAGACGTTGAGCTTCTTCATGCCGTCGCGCGCGGCGATGAGGCGGCATTGGCGCGCCTATACGACCAGTACCGAACCATCCTGTTCGGCTTGCTGGTCCGCATACTGAACAGCCGCGACGAAGCGGAGGACGTTTTGCAGGATGTTTTCATTCAGCTGTGGCGGCGGGCGGCAGACTTTGATGAGCAACGTGGACGGCCATTTACCTGGCTGGTTACGCTGGCACGCAGCCGGGCAATCGATCGTCTGCGCCAGTTTGGCTCGCGCCAACGCCTGGTAGACGGCGCGGCAGAGAATCAACCGGAACAGGTTTCCGACGCGCTCGCGGACGCCGCGAGGTCGGAGCAGAAGGAGCTCGTCGATCGCGCGCTGGCCGAGCTCCCGGAAGATCAAAGACACCCGCTGATGCTCGCCTACTACGATGGTTTGACTCAATCCGAAATAGCATCGCGACTGGGAACTCCGCTGGGTACGATTAAAACGAGAATGCGCTCGGGAATGACCAAACTACGTGGACTATTGGAACCTCACCTGGAGAATTTCGGTTACAGCGGTAAAGCATGAATCACGAAGCTTACAAGGAGTTGCTGGCTGCGAATGCGCTAAGTGCGCTTGACGTAGAAGATCTGCGCGCGCTGAAAGCTCATCTTGTGGGCTGCCCTGACTGTCGTTCTGAAATGTTCGTGTGGCAGGAAACTGCGGCGCTGGTCGCGCTGACTGCGAACCCTCTTGAACCTTCTCCTGACGTGCGCGAACGTATTCTGGGAAGTGTGCGGGGGGAAGGTGCTGCGGCCAACCAGAGATCGTCGCGCGTGTTGCCGTTTGAAGACCCGCGCAGAAACGTTTGGACTTCGCTCGGATCATTCGGCGCTATCGCAGCCACATTGGCGATGGTGGCATTACTGATTGCCTTGTTAACACTGTGGCAGCAGAATCGTTCAACCAAGTCAGAATTAGCGAGACTCTCAACCGAGGTACGCGAGACGAACGCTCAGCTCGCACGAGAGCGAGCAGTCGTCGCACTACTGACTTCGCCGGGCGCACGAATGATGGAGCTTGCCGGCACCAACGTCGCACCCGGCGCCCGTGCGATGCTTGCCTACGATAAGACCGGCCATGCAATGCTGATGGCCAAAGGTCTGCCGGCGGCTCCCGCGGGCAAGGCCTATCAACTCTGGTTCATTAAGGACAATCAGAAAATGCCTGGGAGAGTTTTCACTACGGACGCAGGCGGGAACGGCAGCCTTGAAGATCAAATACCTGCCTCCGCAATGGAGTCGGCAGTTTTTGCCATCACGCTGGAACCCGAGGGCGGTGTGAAGGCTCCCACCGGCGCCATCTACCTGGTCAGCGGATCATCGTGAACACTAACTACAAAACCTCGATCTTGACCTTTCCATTACGACTCACCAAAGGAGGCTTGAAATGCATACGGTAAATTTCACATTTAAACAGCATGTCCGCACTGTCGCTCTGCTGCTTACCATCGTGAGCGGGCTGATCATCGCTAACAGTGTTTCAGCGCGACCATTCGCCGCGGACCCGCCGCAAGGCAATGAGAAGTCGCTCTATGAACGGGTCGGTGGTTACAACGCCCTCGCGGCTGTGGTTGATGACTTTATCGGGCGGCTGGTCGGCGACAAACGCTTTGAGAAGTTCTTTTCCGGACACAGCACCGATTCCAAGAAAAAGATCCGCCAGCACATTCTCGATCAATTTTGCGACGCCACCGGCGGTCCGTGTATCTACCTTGGAAGGGACATGAAAACTACACACGCCGGACTGAAGATTACCGAAGCTGATTGGGACGCCGCCGCAAAACATCTGGTCGGTTCGCTTGATAAGTTCAAGGTGCCGGAGAAAGAGAAAGGCGAGCTGCTCGCGTTTGTAACGAGTCTGAAGAAGGACATCGTCGAGAAATAGGCATCGCTTCCGCGGCTTTGTTGTAACGCAAACTGTTAGTTTGCCCCAAGCTAATAGCCTGCGTTACTCCCGCTTTCAACTATTTGATCAAAAGCTGCTAAACTTCTGTCACTAACAATGACGGGAAGACGAGGCTATGGCGGCGGGTAAAAACAAAGAACCAAAAGTCGATAATATTATTTCGGATGAAACGGGCTTTCCAACGCCCAATGAGCGAAGGCGTCGAGTTGCTAAACGCGATTCAGGATGTCTATCTCAGTGAAGACATTCCGATAGCGTAACCAGGC
>JALZOO010000400.1 GCA_030913905.1 Acidobacteriota bacterium | reverse complement strand
GTAATAAACAGCTGTCCCCGCGAGTATCAACACCAGAGACATTCTCTGCATGTAGAGCTCGGCGCCGGCGGTTCCGGCCCACAAGGCCAGCAACGCGCAGGCGACTGCGGCCATGCCCCACAACATTGATGAGCGCTCGGCGGCGCATGCCAGACGGTCGCGCTGACTCCAGAGGATGTAGCCGATAATGAACGGAATCAGCAGGCCATGAGAGTAATTCTCGTCATGCCACCAATCCTGGCCCAGCTTCGCGAATACAGTTGCGTAAGCGAAGACCAGTGCTGAAGTAACGGCCAAAATCCGCCAGAGATTCTGGGGACTGGGAAAAGTTTTGCTGGAACCGGAGGTAGTAGTGGCGACACTCATTAGGGATTCTGCTCGAAATGTTCGTAAAGAAGGGCAATTCCCTTACAGAACAAGTATTGGTCTGACAAACCTGGCAAAGTTTCCGCTTGGGCTGGCGACAACTGGCGTGTCGCGCGTATGACCCGATTACAATAAATAGTTAAAACGATATGGATTCCGGCGAACGAGGCGCGTTCACGACATTTTGTTTGGCGAAACCGACTGACGAAACTTGTCACCCCGCGAATGCTGCAGACAGGCGATAACCGGCGGCCTGGTTTTGATAAACCCTCAACTCCGGTAAACTTTCCTATATGAAACGTTCGGGAGTTGCAGACCTTCCTCTACACGGTGGACGCGTCCCTCCATGGCTTGCCGAACGGATGACTAAACTCGGCACGGCGATCACCGAAACCATCATCCACGACTACGGGACGTCAGCTTTCTTATCGCGCCTCAGCGATCCCTTCTGGTTTCAGGCGCTCGGCTCAGTGATGGGGATGGACTGGCACTCATCGGGCATAACCACCTCTGTGATGGGCGCCTTGAAGCGCGGACTCGCGGCGCGCGCAAACGAGCTGGGCATCTATGTCTGCGGCGGCCGCGGCAGGTTCTCGCGGAACACTCCTCAGGAATTGCGATCGATTGCCCGGCGTCGTGGCTTTGACGGTGATGCGCTGGTACGAACCAGTCGTTTGACGGCGCGCATCGACAACAACGCGATTGCCGACGGCTTTCAGATCTATCTGCACAGTTTTGTGGTCGCGTCGGATGGTGAGTGGGCGGTCGTGCAACAGGGATTGAACGACCACAGTGGGATGGCGCGCCGGTATCACTGGCACTTGGCTTCGGTCCGCGAATTCGTTGAAGATCCGCACACCGGAATAGTGGGCGAGAACCAGGGAACGATCATGAATCTTGTGGATGCTGAAGCTAAATCAGCGCAAACCGCGCTGCTCGAGATCTCCCACGAGAATCCGAAAAAGACTTTAAGCGCAGCTCGTCATCTTTGCTTGCCGGCCCATCACGAGGTTCGTGAGAAGAACGTCGATCTGAAACGCCTGGGCGCCGTGCTGACCGTTGCATATGAACGCGATCTGCACGACTTTGCTGAACTTTTGCTGCTGGAAAATTTGGGCCCTCGTACTCTTCAGTCCCTGGCATTGGTTGCTGAAGTAGTTCACGGCGCACCCAGTCGTTTTTCCGATCCCGCGCGTTTTTCTTTCGCGCACGGCGGCAAAGATCGTCCTCCCTTTCCCGTGCTGCCGCTCAAGACCTACGACGAATCGCTCAACTTTCTGCGAACCTCGCTCGACGCCGCCAAGGTGGGCGACAGGGAAAAGATCGACGGCTTCCGCCGACTTGATCGCTTCGTGCGGGCAGTTGAAAATAAACTCAACCCGAAAGCGAATTTCGACGCGCTCATCGCCCATGAGAACTCCATCTCGCGCTCACTTGGCGGTCGTTCCGTGTTCGACGATAAGCCGAAGTCAAACTTGAGAAATCGTGTTACTGGAAACCCAAAGCAGCGATCGCTGTTCTGAGTAGATTTCATGCTTTGTCTACAGACAGATTTCGCAGATTCAATCGTGTGTGCGTTAGCGTAGAGAAATGACAATTCATCTGGAGCAACTAATGAAACTTTCACGCGTAATCATACTGGTGCTGGCGTTGCTGGCTCCTCAACTTTGCCTGGCACAAACGACGACCCGCGCTCAGCGGGCATGGAAACCATTCTTCGCGGCCTTTCGCGCCGCGGTGAAGAACCGCGATAAGGAAGCGCTTTCAAAGATGATGTCCCGCGACTTCTATTATCTCAGCAGCGGCGGCGATGAAAACGGAAACGAAGATACACGCGACGAAGCTTTCGAATACTGGCAGAATGCAAACATCGGCTCGTGGGAAACTCTGGAGACAATTTTGGCCCAGGGCACGGTGACGAATACAGCGCTGCGGGAGCCGGGCAACCTGCGACCCAGCCGAATCGCTCCGCCGCTCGCGAATAATAGGCGTGCGATTCAAAACCGGAGGTTCGAATGGTATGTAGTGTTTGAGTTTAGAGAGGGCCGTTGGTATTGCGTTGCGTTTACTGAGTGTTGCGATTGAATGGGTTACTTCGCGCGCTCTGCTGGCCACAATGCTTACGAAATGCCGTAAGAGTTGATCAACTGAGCAACGTTCTTTCGCAAGTCAAACTTGGCCGAGACCGTCTCACGTCCCGCTTGGCCCATCCGCACTCGTGATGCAGGATTGTCCAGCAGTTTGAGAATGCTTTCGCTCATGGCTCGGGTATCACCACGATCGACGAGATGGCCAGTCACACCATTCGAGATCAATTCTGGTATGCCGCCCACTCGCGTGGCTACGACAGGCTTACCATGGGCCATCGCTTCCGCGATCATCCAGCCAAAAACTTCTTCCCAACGGGAGAATTGGCAGACTATGTCGGCCGCTGCGAAAACTCCTTCACCGAAAGGATCTTCAACCATACCGGTCCACGTTACCCGATCCTCAATTCCCATCGCGGCAGCGTCTTTCATGTACTGCTCACGATAGGCGCCGTCGCCAACCATGACAAACTGCACATTGCGATTCTGACTGGTTACCAGGCGCGCAGTTTCGAGAAAATCGCTGATTCCCTTCTCCGGGATAATCCAGCTTACCTGCGTGACAATTGCTCGCTCCAGAGGAATTGAATACCGCCGGCGAAAGTCGAGAGAGCGCTGCGCATCGGTCCTGACGCGCGCAAGATCGACTCCGTTGTAGATCATTTGGAAACGATTTCGCGGCAGCAGATCGAATGCGGTCATACATTCGTAGCCGTAGTTGCTGACGGAGATCACTTTGGTCAGCGGCCCGTTGATGAATCGTGCGGCGATTCGCTTCCACAAAGGCGCGCGCGTAGGAACGTAGCCGGCTGAGCGGGAATGGTGGTCAGTAAAGAAGATTTTCTTGACCGACTGGACGCGGGCAATCCACGAATAGAGATTAAGAAAGCCGGTGTAATGAAGATGCAGAATGTCCGGGCGATGTCCCCGCGTGATCGTCGCTAGGTTTTTTCCCGTTTTGAGACCGCCGTCTTTCGTGGTCGCATAAACATCAAGCGCAGTGTTTGGCAGATCGAGAAATTGTCGCACTTCTTCAGTTGGTTCCGACAAAAAGCAGAGCACACTCTTCCATCCGCGTTTACCAAGTTGAACCGAGAGCTCTCGCGCGAACGTCTCGGTCCCTCCGATACGGCGTGGTTCAACTCCAAATACTGAAACTAAGGTCGGCATATGTATCGCCTTGTCTCGTAACGCATACTGTTAGTTTGCGTATTCTTCAGTAGCACACCAGCGCAAACTAACAGTTTGTGTTACGAGTGAAACGTCCTTCGTACCCTCGCGGTAATTCTTTGGCGCAGCTCACGAGCGCGAAGCTGCGCACCAAAGAACGCACTGAAAGCGTTGTAGCCCATAGGTGTCCAGGACTGTCGCTCGAAGGCCGGTTGAAAGTTGGTTCTGTCGCCGAAGCCGAGAATGCGCTGGTCTTCGCCGGAAAGATTGCCAAGGAAAGCCGCATTGAGCAGCAACGTATGATAGCGGTAATAGCTTACGTCCTCCGGCTGCAAACGAACTCGCGGATCATGGTAGTTGTAAAAGATCGCCTGACGAGGTTCGAGCATGGGCACGCCCTGTCGGTGAATGCCGGACGTGTCAAACAAAAACGCTGTCCCCGCTGGGCCGGTCAGCTCGGTAAATTGCGACGGCGCAAAATGCTTGACCTCGTGGTTCTTGACGTGGCGCGGATGCTCTTTACCGTGACTGCCCTTGATGAAGTTGAAGGCGCCGCTGCGCACATCGGTGAGATACATTGCCAGTTTAATTTCACGATGGATCTTCGTCTCGTTTGTCTGGTCGTACCATGCGTCGCCGTGCCAGCCATGAAAGTCGCGCCTGGTCGGCATCGATTTCCATCCCTTCGCCTCGGTTAGTTCATAATGCATTCCCAGGTATCTGTTGAGGATTTGTTTGACCAGCGGATGCAACGCGAGATCGAGAAATCCCTGATCGAGCAGCAGCACGTCCTCGATCATGTGTCGAAAGCGCTCGGTCTTCTGATAGCCGTCAAAGTTATTCCAACGCATGCGGCGCAGACGTGCCTCGAACGCCTTCTGCATGCCACCCAGTTGTTCCGAATTGAGAAGATTCGGCAAGACAACGATCCCGTTCGTTTCGAGTTCCGATGAGAGCGCATCAACTTCTGAAGGCTGGAATAGACCACGAGTGCGAACCGGCTCGAGCGTTATTTGAATTTCTCTTAGGCTTCTCATTGATTTGCTTCAGTCGCTAACCGGCGACCAGTAATTGCGGCTAGCAGGAATAAAGGGCGAATTCCCGCGGTAATCCCGCAGATTCAGGGAGTCACTTTCCCTCGGCATAACGCAGGCGACGCACATATAGGGTTTGCATCAGCCTCGGAGCAATGCGCGAAGACCAGACAGCTACTCGCGTGCGTAAGCTTCGTCGCAATCTGTTTGCCTTTCCAAAAGATTCACGCGCGCGGGTGAATTCACCCCGCGCCAGATAGATTTTGCCCAGCTCGAATTCCAGCACCGCTCTGCGGCGCTCGATCACCAAAACGACTTCAGCGCGTTGGCGTGGCGGCAGATCGTACGAGCGCTCGACCTTTTCGAGGACGCGCAACTCCCGGCGATGCACGTTCTCTTCGTCGCCCGAAAGACTGTTGTCGCGACTTCGATAGCGCAAGAGCACGCGTCGCTGATAAGCCATCCGAGCTCCGTTCTGCGCCAGACGCAACCAGAGATCGAAATCCTGTGCGTTCCGCAGCGCTTCGTCAAAAAGTCCGGCTTCGAGAACTCGTTCACGACGAACAACGACACCCGATGTGATTAAGCTCTGCTCAGCGCCCAACAGCCCAAGGAACGTGATGTCACCCGTCGGCGGCGCGTCAGCCATCAATGTCTCCATGTAAGTCTCGTTTTCATGCGAACCGTCGCTGAACACTTCCGCGTCCGCGCAAAGCAAATCGCAATTACGTTCGCGGATGAATTGCATTTGCTCGTCGAGATAACGCGGCAGCCACAGGTCGTCCGCGTCAAGAAATGCGACGAACTCGCCACGCGCTATGCGCAGCCCTGCATTCCGAGCCGCGGCGGCGCCGCGATTCTCCTGCTTAAAGTAATTGATGCGATCGATGAAAGGCGCCAGCTCGCGATCCAGATCTTCGGTGTCGGGTGAACCGTCGTTGACAACTATTACTTCAAAGTCTGTGAACGTTTGCGCGAACACCGACGCCAGCGTCTCGCCGATGAAAGCCGCGACGTTGTAAGCGGGAATGATTACGGTGACTGATGGAACTGCGCACTTTACGCCAAGCGGATCTCCGACCGTTGAAATGTCAGACGACAAATTCTGTCCTGTCGATGTCATCTCGGTGGGTTCCATCTTCTAAACGTGCGAGAACGTGAACTCGCCGCCGCATTTCTTCGAGTAAGCGTGATACGTTTGCGCTGCTTCAATTGCGTACCTATAGTCGCGCCATCCACGCCTGTGGATCCAGGTAGCCAGCCGCAGATTTCTCTTGTTCAGAATTCGGTCCGGGAAATCAGTTGACCGCAGAAGCTCAGACGCTTGCTCGCTTACCTTCTGCTCTTTTGACGAGTCTTCCTCTGCTTGATAGGAAGAGTCCCATTGATAAGCGAGTTCCGCGGGAGTCGGGAGCGGACAAGGTTCATGACCAGGGTAAGCCTGCCACGGCACTGACGTGACGGCGGCTGGGAAAAGGGATAACCACTTGACGTAAAGCTTGTGGCTTAAACACCAATCGAGCGGCGTGGCCATTACAGATGAAAGGAAAGCGGCATCGAAAAAGGGCAACTGAAACTCCAGCCGGTGTAGATCGACGTTCTCAAAATGTCGCATCAGTTTGCGCCGCTGGTCGTTATGCATCAGGAACAGGGCGAAGTTCCGGCCCGCGTCTTCTGTGTGCAACTCGTTTAGTTCTTCGCGTATCCCTCGTTTAATAACATCTCGGAGGCCCTCGAGAATTTCTGCTCTGAAAAGTTTTGGCGGAACATGCACCTGCTCTCGTTGCAGGTATTCTTCGATTGCTCCATCGATGTCACCCGCTCGCATCAACGCTACTATCGATTCACGCAGATGAACCTGGCCCAGCAGGACGCTTCCGCCCTCGCCCGACCAAACCACTCGCGGGCGTTCGGCAGGCCATTGACCGTTACTCGATCGTTCGAGGGCTTCAGCCATCAGCGACGAATAATCGGGAATGCTGTCGCCTCTCTCTTTGGGAATACTCTCGTGGGCCGATCCGATCTTTTCTGCAAAATCATTTCCGAAGTGGTAGTCCTGCGTTCCGGGTCTGGCGAAATTCACCGTGCGCACTCGCACGCCGTTGTGACAGAGGGCGGCGACAATGCAACGCGAATCAAGACCGCCGCTCAGGTACGTAGCCGTCGCTTCATCATTTCTGTTTCTGCGTTTAATCGCCGCTTGAAACTTGTCGTAGATCGTCGCGAGCCGCACTGGCTCGGAATCGCTCTCCGTTCTTATTTCGTCCCAGCGCCAGTAGCAGCTTCGTGAGGTTCCTTCATTGGTAATCTTGACGATCTCTGCCGCCTTCAACAGAGAGATGCCCGCGTAAGGAGTACGATCGGCAAGCGGTGCGCCCAACGCGACGATTTCGGTGACCGCACGCAGATCCATACGCTTTGGCACGAGCGGAAACTCTTCCAGGATGCGCAGCGCGCTCGCAAAGACGACGAGGTTATCGTCCATCCAAAAGTAAAGCGGCCTGATGCCCAGCTTGTCGGCGATTAGATAAACCGTACCTGTTTGCGGTTGATAGTGAACGACGCAGAAGGTTCCATTCGCTTCGCGCAGAATGTTGGAATCATTTTGCAAGCATTGCTCGTGAATAGTAGTCAGATCCAGCAGCCGGTTCGAAGAGGTCCCGCTGTTGCCGAGCAGAGGCTCGCCCGCCAGCAGCGACAGCGCGCCGCCCGCATCCATGAAGACGCCAGGTTCACGAAAGGCTTCGATGTCTACCTTCGCCAAAAAACTCCGGCGATCCCGGAAAGTCTTGACCTCATCAGCCGGATTACGAGACAACGCGTGCCGCAGGCTCGCGCAGGCCGAGTCTGTTAATGGGCGATCGTTGCGAGATAACATGCCGGCTATTAGCGTCATGATGTACCTCCCGCAAATTCCCGTTCAGTTAAATTCCGGCGAGGGAGCGCAGCAGAAACTCCGGTTAGCCAGCTTTCAAACTCGATCGAGGACAAAGTAGCGTTGTCGAGAAATCTTGGCAGCAACAAAGGATTTGAACTTCGCGACGCAAAGCCGAATTCGCACGTCGTTCCCGAAACCACACCCGCTTCCTTTAACCAGGGAAGAAACCTCAAGTCATAGACTCCGCTTGGATAACAAAAATGCGTGGGATTCTTTCCGGTCATCTGTTGAATACTCTTCCGGTTATCTTCGATCTCGCGAAGAAAAGGTTGGCGATCCGTCGGCGTCCGGTGACGATGCGTATGCAACTGAATATCAATGCCGCCGGCGGCAAGCCGGCCGACTTCGTCCGCTGTCAGGTTGTGCATCACGCGTTGCTCGAGCAGCGCTTCATAGTCAACGTCGAGTCGCGCGGCGAGTGAGGCGGCAAACGCATCCTTCTCATCAGCAGATAGTTTCTGCCGGCGCGCAAAAGCGTGGATTTCACCCAGCACGTGTTCCTGGGAATCGTTCGTGCGCAAGTCAGTCTTTAGATCTTCTCCGGTCAGTGATTTCAAATCGAGGGTTTTGCTTCGCCCTTTCCAGAGCAGGTATGAACACATCAGATCGAACACGGGCCGCTGGTAATGTGAGTAGAACGTCGTCAGATACAGGGTGACCGGGAACCCGAACTCCTGAATGAGAGGAAACGCTTTCCTATAAAAGTCCGAAGTGCCGTCGTCGAAAGTTAGCGCCACTGCCCGGTCCGGCAGGTCGTTCGCGTAGAGTCGTTCCACTGCTTCACCCAGAGGCAACACTGCACACCTTGATCTCCTGAGCAGTTCCAGCCGGGCTCGTAAGATGTCGGCTGAAGTAAACAGTGAGCCATTCCACAGGTGTTCGTCGGAGAGAGAGATTCCGTGATAGGCGAGAATCAACAATCGCTGCCGGCGCCACCGACTGTTGTGGACCATCGTCGAGACTCCGACTGTCTTGAGAGATTTGAGTGCGGCCTGCTTGAACATCTTGAGCATAATTATTTGGCCGCCTCGGCAACAGTGCGATTGCGTTTCAAGAGCAGCAGAAGAGTTTCCTTGAGGCTCAGCATCGCCAATCTCCCCGCCGGCAATGCCGATAAGACGACCAGCGAAACGACGACGGTCAATCCGAAAGCAATACTTAAGCGTCCGACGAGGCTGGGCACGGCCGTTAGCCAGGAGCGACAGAGGAACAGAATCGCAAGTGAACATACCGACGCGGCCGAAGCCGGAGCGATAGACCTATAGAAGTCGGCCGTTCGCACTGGGCCGCGTCGACCCACGTACCAGAACAGAAGCGGCGTGGCGACGCAAAGATCAGCCACAGCATAAGAAGCGGCCACGCCGGTTGCTCCCCACGGTAAGCCGGCGATGATCGAAACCACGGCGATGGTCCCACCCATCAGTCCCCAGTGAAATAACTCTCGCGTACGGCCCTGAGTCGAAAACAACCACCATGCGGTCTTGGTCACCGGCTGAATCATGGCCGCGATCCCAAGCAGCATGAAGATTCGTCCGGTCTCGCGCCATTGCGGGCCCAACAGAAACAGGACCATCCAGTCAGACGTGGCGATCATGAGGGCGGCCAAAGGCATCGTGACCATCACGATCTTTTCCAGAATTTTTAAATAGGCAGCACGATAGCGCTCGGGAGAATCAGCCAGGCGGCTCAGTGCCGGAATTGCAACCGCTGCCAGCGGCGCGTTGATCTGCTGCATAGGCATCAGCAACATTTGATAAGCCCGCGAATAAATTCCCAGTTGATGAGGGCCCCAGAATTTTCCGATCAACAAGTTATCGAGGTTCCGCGAGAAAAAAGTCATTATGTTGAAGCCGGTAAGATTGCCGCCGTATGACAACATGGCTCCAATCCCAATTCCCCGCGCCGGCAATCCCGGCCGCCAACGGCAAACAGCCCAAACGCCGATCACGAGTGCTAACGTCATCACCATTTGATTAAGGACCAGCGACCAGTAGCCGGCGCCATACCAGGCGGCGACAACGGCCGAGACAAAACCGATCAAAAGCGCGACGACCTCGACTACTGCAATCGCGGTGAAGCGCATCTGTCTTGTCAGAATCGCCTCGTGCTGAATCGCGAGACCTGTTAGCAGAATCGTGATCCCATAGCCGATGGTAATTCCAATCAGGCGGGGCTCTTTGTAGAACCAGGC
>JALZOO010000375.1 GCA_030913905.1 Acidobacteriota bacterium | reverse complement strand
TTCGTCATCGCCTGCGCAAAGGTGGCCGCGGCTTATCAGAAAGGGCACCACGATCTCCTTCACGCGCTCGTGAGTTTGTTCGACCTGTTGACTTGTTTCCACAACTTTGATGCGTTCAGGTTCAGCTCGTGCCAGACGCAAATACTCGTCGCGCACGCGTACATGAAAGTCTTCGCTTTCAGAATCCAGCCGGTCGCCGCGATGCTTGCCATCGTGACGGCGGCGCGTACGCGTATTCGACTCGGCCACGGAAAGATCGAAGAGCACAGTCAGGTCGGGTTTCAACCCTTCGGGCCAACGCAATAATTTCCGCAATCAACTCGGGCGAGAAACCACGGCCTGCGCCCTGGTAGGCGCGGGTGGCATCAGCGTAGCGATCCGAGAAAACAACTTCGCCCGCCTCGATAGCAGGACGCAAAACGCGCCGGACGTGTTGCGCACGGTCTGCCGCAAACACAAGTAGCTCCGTCAGTGGATCGACCTCCTCGTGAGCATCGAGCAAAGCGGCCCGCAGCCGATTGCCAACAGGAGTGCCGCCGGGTTCACGCGTTAGTAAAACGTCGCAACCCTTTGATTTAAGAAAGCTCGCAAGCAAACGCAGCTGCGTTGACTTTCCGCTGCCATCAATACCTTCGAATGTGATGAAAGTTCCGGCCACAGTTTCTCTTCGATCGGATTTGTCCGCAAGAGTTTAAAGGAATGCGGCGATTCGAGCGAGTGTGGACGTTAATCTGCAGGAAATGAAGTAGTGCGGCGTCAATTCGCCGGTTCTTCTTGCGGAACTTCGGAAGCTGGCTGGGCGCGCAACTCGCCGCTGACACGGCGGCTCTGTGAGATGGTTGAAATCGCGTGTTTAAAGATCAGTTGGTCGTGCGAACCCGATTCAAGCAGCAGTGAAAACTTATCGAAGCTACGGATGCGGCCTGTTAGCTTGGCGCCGTTCACCAAATAAATTGTAACGGTCGTTTTTTCCCGGCGCACAGTATTCAGAAACGCGTCCTGAATGTTCTGAGGAGCGGGTTTTCCGTCTTGCATGGCTAACACCTGATTGGGCTTAGACTGTGGACGCGGGTGGGGACATTAGATTACAGCAGCAGGTTGGTCCTGACAAGAAATATCGAGGCCGTGAAACAAACGTTACCTTTGCCGCACCGCCGGACTTTCAAGGGCTTCCAAAACCGCTCGCTGTATGCGGTTTTCCTCGCCAAAACCTTCAAACCATTCTGCGCCTGACTCGCGTCGAAACCAGGTCAACTGACGTTTCGCATAATTTCTCACGTCCTGTTTCGTCTGTTCGATAGCGCTGAGAAGATCGCGTTTGCCCTGAAGGTATTCCACCACGCGACGGTAACCATGCGCACCGAGAGCATTGGAGTTTGCGGGCACGCCCTGGCTTAACAACTCCTTAACTTCGTCAACCAGCCCCGCGTCGTAATGATTTTGCGTGCGTTCGTTTATAAGTTGATAAAGCTCAGCGCGCGGTGGATTCAAAACGAACACGCGCAGGCGCTGCACACTTTCATTGGCCTCCGGCCGATTGGTTTTCTGTGCGGACATCGGTTGGCCCGTTTGGAGACACACTTCAATCGCGCGTTGCACACGCGGCCAATCGCGCGGATTCAGTTCGGCAGAACTGCTGGGATCGAGGCGTTTAAGCAAACGGTGAAGGTGTTCGGCGCCACGGTCCTCACGAAGTTGGTTCAGGCGCCGGCGAAGATTTTCATCAGTTTGCGGGCTTGAAAAGAAAGGATTGCGAAGCGCGCGCAGGTAGAGCCCAGTGCCGCCGACGAGAATTGGCAGTCGCTTGCGACTCGCGATCTCTTGAATCTTAGCAAGGGCTTCCCGGGCCCATTCGCCCGCGGTGTAGTTAATGTGCGGCGGCACAAAGTCGATCAGATGATGAGGGATACCCTGTCGTTCTTCGAGTGGAACTTTTGCTGTGGCTATCTGTATGCCCTGGTAGACCTGTACCGAGTCGCAATTGATGATTTCGCCGCCCAGAGCCAGAGCGACTTCAATTCCCAGCGTGCTCTTGCCGGAAGCGGTTGGGCCAACAATCGCGATAACGGAATCATTCATACACGGATGACGAATACAGAACCCCCGACTCGTCGGGGTAGCGACCGCGTACTGGCACCCGGGGTTTTCTGTCGAATCAGCAATTCAGAAGCGTAGATGAGTGTAGGACCGGGTCGCATTCGCCACCCCAAGCGGGCTGCCCGCTTGGGGACCCCGGTCCGCTCCCCGTTCTGCATTTGTTAATCGTCACGCGCGAGAGAATAGCACGCGGTAAAGGATCACCGCCCAGACAAGGGCCAGCAAGATTAGAGCTCCGATTAACTGGTTTCGTGAGAAACGCA
>JALZOO010000343.1 GCA_030913905.1 Acidobacteriota bacterium | reverse complement strand
AGGCGTTTATCGATTGCGGTGGAGCGCAATGCGGGATTTGCACGCCCGGCATGGTGATGGCAGCAGTGGATCTGCTTGAACGAAATCCTAACCCTACCGATGCTGACATCCGCGAGGGGCTGGCAGGAAATCTGTGTCGCTGTACCGGATACATGAAGATCTTTGATTCTGTCGTTCGCGCGTGCCAGAAGTAAGTTCGTTATATGTTGGACATCTTCGATGAGTTTCGAAAGTTGATCGCGCTTCTTGCCGAGCGAAACATCGACTATGCGTTGTGTGGCGGACTAGCCATGAGCGTCCATGCTCGACCCCGATCCACGATCGATATTGACCTGCTGATCTTGTCAGAGTCTCTAGACAAGGTTCTTGCGATCGCCAACACCCTTGGTTACAACATTCGGGGCAAGGACTTGAGTTTCGTTAACGGAACTATTGAGATACGCAGGGTATCGAAGATTGATCGGGAGGATGGGGAGCTACTATCACTGGACTTGCTTTTGGTTACGCCCGGCATTCATCACGTGTGGGAATCGCGAGTGGAAGGCGACTGGGAGGGCAGAAAACTATCCGTAGTTTCGGCTGAAGGTTTGATTGCGCTAAAAGAGTTACGGCGAAGTGGACAGGATCTGGACGACATCAAAGCTTTAAGACAACTTAATGATGAAGAAAGTTGACATGTCGGCTCAGGCAATTGCTGCAAGACTCAAGCGGACGTCTCAATTGCGCCGACTCTGTTTGTCACTCGCAAAGACGAAGCTTCAGCCGCCGGAGAAGAAGACCGACAACCGCTCGCCATCCGTCGAGAAATCTGATTCAGTGATGCGCAAAAGCAGATGAGATCTCATCCCCCTTCTTATCAGTTGATTTCGCCCGAAACTCTGGCTAACGCTCTCGACATGCTTTCGCGCGAACCCGGAATTTGGCAGCCATTCGCCGGTGGGACAGACTTGATGGTTCTGCTGGAGGCGGGGAAGCTTCCGCACAAGAACTACCTGAACATTTGGAACCTTGATGAACTTCGCGGAATCGAAGTGACAGAGGAACACGTCACGCTCGGCTCGCTCACCACCTACACCGACGTCCGTGCCCATTCGGTGTTGAAGGAAGAGTTTCCCATGCTATGTCAGGCGGCCAGCGAAACTGGTGGTTTGGCTATTCAAAATCGCGGCACGCTCGGCGGCAATATCGTTAACGCATCTCCCGCCGCCGATTCTCCGCCGGCGCTGCTGGCTTACGACGCCGAGCTCGAATTGATTTCCGTTAACGGCGCGCGTTGGGTTCCCTACCATGGCTTTCATACCGGCTACAAACAGATGGTCAAGAGATCGGACGAGTTGCTGTCACGGATCCGGCTTCAACGCGCGACCACGAACTTGCATCAGTATTATCGCAAAGTTGGCACGCGCAAGGCTCAGGCGATTTCAAAAATTTGTCTTGCGGCTACGGCCCGAATGGAAGATGCACTTGTCGCTGACGTTCGAATTGTCTTCGGGAGCGTCGCTCCGATACCGTTGCGTTGCCTGAAGACTGAAGAAACTCTGCGAAGGCTGGAGCTCGATCAAGGTAGTATTGAAAAAGCAAAAGTTGCACTGTCACGCGAAATCGTACCCATTGACGACATACGCTCCACAAAGAATTATCGTCTTAAAGTCAGCGTTAATTTGCTCGAGGACTTCCTGCTACAGCTTGCGCCGCATCAGACGTGAGTTGCACAACCCTTATTTACCAAGTGGCGCGACTGACATCTGCGCTGCGCTCGAAAGGATGAAATGATGATCGATCCCACTTCAATAGACTTTCAACGCAACGCAGTGCAGCCGATGGAATGTCTCAAGGCCGGCTGGGATCTAATCAAGTCGCAATACTGGCTTTTTCTCGGAATGTCAGCGGTTGGAATGATAATCGGCAGCGTCGTTCCCCTGGGAATTCTGATGGGGCCGATGATGTGCGGCATTTACCTGGCGCTGTTTCAGACGAGGCGAGGACAACCGATTGAGTTTGGAATATTGTTCAAGGGATTTGACTATTTTGGCGACGCAGTCGTCGCCTCGCTTCTCCACCTGGTTCCGGTACTTCTAATTTTCATACCGTCCTACATTCTCTTTTACGTCGCATTGTTTCTGATGATTCCGCAGGGAAACAATCCGCCTGACCCGTCCGCGTTGTTCGGGATGATTGGCTTCTTCGTCCTCTTCTGGCTGGTAATTATGGTGGTGTTGCTCATCATCTCGGTTGGTTTCACCTTCGCCTACCCCTTGATCGTCGATCGGCGGCTTTCCGGACTCAATGCAGTGAAGCTGAGCATACGCGCGGCTATGGCAAACTTCTGGCGCTTGCTGGGACTGCTTCTACTGAACGGGGTGTTTAGTTTCGCCGGCGTTCTCCTCTGTTATGTTGGCGTACTTTTCGTGCTGCCGGTTACCTTCGCCGCGATCGCTACAGCTTACGAACAAGTGTTTGGCTTGGGCGATGTGCAGCCAAATCTGCCGCCGCCGCCGCCGACTTTCGCTTGATGATGTCCAGCATCAATCTAGTCATTCGCGCTAAACAGGTCGTGCTGCCCGAATCGATTGCGGCCGCCTCGATCCGGATAGCAGGGGACAAGATCGTTTCAATTAACGACTACAACGACCTCCCGATCGATTGCACGCTGGTCGAGGCTGGAGATGAATCGATAGTAATGCCGGGGCTGGTTGATACGCATGTGCATGTAAACGAGCCCGGGCGCACCGAATGGGAAGGATTTGCCACCGCGACTCGAGCGGCAGCAGCAGGCGGAGTTACGACGCTGATTGATATGCCGCTGAATTCTATTCCGCCAACCACGACGGTGGCGGGTCTTGAAGAAAAATTAAGAGCAGCACGAGGGCAGTGCTACGTGGATGTCGGTTTCTGGGGCGGGGTCGTCCCCGGAAACACTGCGGAGCTGGCGCCGCTTTTCGCCGCAGGGGTGGTTGGGTTCAAGTGTTTTCTGGTGCACTCAGGAGTTGATGAGTTTCCGAATGTGGTTGAACAGGACCTGCGGCAGGCTTTGCCTGAACTTGCGCGACTTGGCGCTGTGCTCATTGTTCACGCGGAGATACCGGGGCCAATCGATACAGCCGCGCGAGCAACAAACGATGGCGCCGATGCCACCGACTATCAGACGTTCCTGCAGACACGGCCTCGAGCCGCCGAGGATGCGGCAGTCGCGTTGATGATTCGTTTGAGTAAGGAGTTTAATGCGCGAGTGCATATCGTTCACCACTCTTCGGCCGATTCGTTGCCGATGTTAAGAGAAGCAAAGACGGCGGGTGTTAAGATTACCGCTGAAACTTGTCCACACTATCTGGCATTTGCGGCGGAAGACATCGCTAAGCGCGCCACGGAATTCAAGTGCTGTCCGCCAATTCGTGAACGTGAGAACCGCGAACAACTTTGGAATGCGCTCGCTGATAGGACTATTGATATGATCGT
>JALZOO010000322.1 GCA_030913905.1 Acidobacteriota bacterium | reverse complement strand
CCGGCTTTATCGATTGGAAACCTCAGGTGCCGACGGTCTTGATTGTCCTCTCGCTGCTTTACATCTTTGTGGCAATACTTGCCTACCGCTTTGAGCGTGCGATCTTCAGTATCTCTTACCACCTCTTTGCACTGTTTCTCGCTTACTTTCTCACCAGCGCCTTGTGCGCCAAACTAGGTTTCAAGTGAACCCCAAAGGAAAAACCTCCATGTCTCGAAAAAAACTCAGCTTCTCCGGTTACATCTTTTTCCTCTCGATACTGGCACTTCTTTGCGGTGCACAATTTCTGTTTCCGACGGCAACGGCTGGGGCGCTGCAGCGAGCAACCGGCCGAGGTGAGACCGCGGAGCCTATCGCCTTGATCAAGAGCATCACGGTTAATCACGATCAGAAGATGGAACCGGAAGTATCTGAGGTAAAAGTGAAGCACAGCAATCAAACTGAAGAAGCCGGTCGAGCAAACATGCCTTTGTATAAGGACGATGAAGTGACAACCGGGCCGACCGCGCAGGTGGCGATTCTTTTCCTGGACAACCCACAGGTAAAGGACAACGAAGTTCTGCTCGACGTGGATACAGTGGTTCGCATAGGTTCGATCTTCACAAGGATTGGCCGGGTGCTTATTCGTGTCAAAGGACTTTTTGACACGAGGACAGAAAGGGTAAAGCTCGGCGTCCAGGGGACTGAATATGAATTGACGGTTGCACGTGATGGCACGAATACCATCAAGGTACTCAAAGGTGGCGTTAGTATAACGAGCGGTTCTTTTGCCAAAAATTTCAGCGATACAGCTCCTACGTCAGCACTGCCGCTGTTTCTACGCACCGCTTTCGCCGAGCAGGAACCACTGACGCAGCAAAAGGAAATGGAATTTGTGGTGGTTTCCGGCCAGGTTAGCAACATTGAGCGCGAATTCATTTTTACCAATCATTGTCAGCGCAAGCACGTGTTTCAAATCAGGGGTCCGCGGAATCTGGACTGGTTTCAAATGTTGGGAGGCGATCAGTTCTCGGTGGATGCTCAAGCAAGTCGCACCATCAAATTTGCTTTTCGTGCTGACGGCACAGGCGTCCCGATTGGCACACAGGAAAACGAAATAGTGGCCCGTTGCCTTGATTGTAATCAGGAGCCGTCGTGTGAGCTTGGCGGGTTGCTGGTTCCTATTACCATAAAGGTAATCAGCAGTGGCCAACCGGGCGCGCCGCCGCTACCGACGGATGAGCCTCTTGCTTCAGGTCCCCAGTCGGCGCTAGCCATAAAGCAGGAGCAGGTTACCGTTCCACCTGCCGGTCGACTAATCAAAACGAACGCTTCCCCGGAGCAACTCCAACAAACTTTGAACTGGTCTGATGATCTTATTCTGGAGGGCCAGCCAACGTACGCTGCGCAGTCAGTTGTTCCTCATTTTCGCACCTGGGAAGAGCGGGATAGCGCCTTTCGGCAAGCTCGCCGCGATTCTATATTGAACAACGATCGCAACAGTAATGATGTGTTGGCTCAAGTGTATGTTGATTGGGGCAACGGGGCGAAAGCGGAGCAGGAGCTAAGGGAGTCGGCCTTAACCGCAGCGGATCCCGAACGTTTGACGACGTTGGCTGAAGCATACCGATTGATGGGCCGGCTGGATGAGGCGGACACAGCCTTGAAACGAGCCCTCGCTATTGATCCGATGCGCGCGCGTACCCTGAACACCTTGGGAAACGTTTATCTCGATAGAGCAAGGGCGGCTCAGGAAATAAAGAACTTCACTCTTGCAATGGATTATCTGGATCGGGCGAGCGCTGCCTATACGAAGGCGGCCAGGAGGCCCGGCGTGCAGCATCACCTCCAGCCCAGTCAATCCCCAGCCAATCAGGCAAACGTGCAAACTGTTGTGCGGTCAAACCTCGGTCAAGTCCATCTGAAGCTGGGCGAGATGGCGCGTCAACAGGGAAATGCTCCTGAAGCATTGGCGCAATACCGGACAGCCACGCGCACGTTTCAAGACGCAGCCGCACTGGACCACGACAACCCGTTTGCGTTCGCAGGGATTGGCGACGCCTATCGAGAGGCGGCCGAAGTGTTTGTATCGCGCAATGAGAAGGCCAATGCTGACCAATACTTCGCTATGTCCAAAGATCACTACGTTCAAGCAGCCAACCTCCACGGCGATATGTCGGAGGCCTACGTAGGTCTCGGAAGGATTGCGGACGACACCGGTCAACGTGGGGAGGCCATCAAGTATTTTGCCAGGGCTGCCGCACTTCGGCCGGAGCAACCAGAACCTCACTACTATCTGGCGGTGGTTTACGCTGGTGTCGATCCGGAGAAGGCAGCCGAAGAGGCACGCACGTATCTGCGCGTTGAGCGGCCCGTTTTCAATCAAGGGCAGCAAGCAAACAATGCCACAAGAATTAAGGATGGTTTGCAGCCCGAAAAGCTTGCGCCTCTGCCTAAACCGACTGAAGGTCCGCAACCGCCTGTTGTAGTCGTCCTTCCGCCCGTTACACCTCCGACT
>JALZOO010000235.1 GCA_030913905.1 Acidobacteriota bacterium | reverse complement strand
CGCCTGATGTGCGGAAAGGCTTTGCCTTTCCGACGCTGTCTACACAAAATTCCGCGAGGCTACGCCTCGCGCACATCAGCAAAGTTTCGAGCATTGGCTCCGCCACCTGATGTGCGGAAGGCTTTGCCTTTCCGACACGGCCCACACTACATTCATGAGGCTACGCCTCATGTCATACTATCTCAAGAGATAATCCTGCTCTATATTTCACTTCCGTAGCGAAGGATCGGGTACCGGTCTTCAGGACGGAGGCGATTAAAGTCATAGGTTGCGAGGCATTAAACGAGGCGCGAAATTCCGCCGGGTTTGCGCTCTATGCCTACGTCCTCATGCCAGATCACCTTCACGTTATCACCGATGCGAATCTTAAACCTTCAAAAATACTTCAATATATCAACGGCATTATCGGCCGCCGTGTTATTGACCATCTTAAAGTAGGCGGCCATAATGCCTCCCTCCAGAAATTGCGCCATGAAACAAAGGAGCGCGGCTACAGCTATTCGCTCTGGGACCACCACAACAACGTCTTTTCGATTACCAGCGAAGCGATATTAGTGGAGAAAGTGAATTACATTCACCAGAATCCTGTTAAAGCAGGGTTAGTCGCGGCTGCGGAAGATTATCGGTGGTCGAGTGTTCGTTGGTGGAAGGGTTGTCCACTTGAGAACGAGCCAGTCGAAGTTGACATTGACCGGATCGTCTGGAGAGGAGGCGTAGCCTCCTGGAAAATAGGAAAACGCTGATCGGAAAGGCAGAGCCTTTCCGCACATCAGACGGCGAAGCCGCCCTGGGCCGGCAATGCCTTTCCGTAAGACGGCAGAGTCCCCCAGACAGCAGCGCCGAAAACCCACAAGAACAAGGATAATAAACCTGAATGAGAACCCTAATTCGTAATGCCCGTGTCGTGACTGCCACTGACGACTACAAAGCCGATGTGCTCATCGAGGACGAAAAGATCTCAGTCATCGGCGCAAAGCTCGACATGGAAGCCGACAAAGTAATCGATGCCACCGGCCGACTCGTCATACCCGGCGGTATCGATCCGCACACCCATATGGAGCTTCCCTTCGGCGGCACGCAGGCGTCCGACGATTTCCGCACCGGCACAATCGCTGCCGCACACGGTGGCACGACCACTATTATCGACTTCGCGGTCCAATACAAAGGCGAGTCGCTTATTCAGGGCATCGATAACTGGCACCAGAAAGCCGAAGGCAAAACTGCAATCGACTACGGCTTCCACTTGATCACGACGGAGCTGGAAGACAGCCAGATTGAAGAGTTGCACACCGCCATGGATGAGGGCATAACCAGCTTCAAGATGTTCATGGCCTATCCCGGTGTCTTCCTCGTTGACGATGCGACAATCTTTCGCGCCATGTCAGCCGCCGGCGAGCGCGGCGGCTTGATCTGCATGCACGCTGAAAATGGAATCGTCATCAACGAGATAATCAAGCACGCGTTGGCGAAAGGCCATACGGCTCCGAAGTATCATGCGTTAACGCGCCCAACGATTGCCGAAGCTGAGGGTGTTCACCGTGCGATCGCTATTGCCGAGATGGCGGAGTCGCCTGTTTACATCGTCCATCTGTCATGCGCCGACGCGCTCAACCAGGTTCGCCAGGCGCGCGACCGCGGCATTCCCGCATTCGCCGAGACGTGTCCACAGTATCTGTTTCTTTCGCTCGACAATTATGACGAGCCGGGATTCGACGGCGCGAAGTACGTCATGACACCGCCGCTGCGGAACAAATCAAATCAAGCCGAGCTTTGGAAAGGTTTGAAAATGGATGACCTGCAAGTTATTTCGACCGACCACTGCCCGTTTTGCATGAAGGAACAGAAGGAACTGGGTCGCGACGACTTTTCCAAGATCCCCAACGGCGCGCCCGGTGTCGAGAACCGTGTGCCGCTGATTTACAACGGCGGCGTCGTTGAGAATCGAATTAGCCTCAATCGTTTCGTTGAATTGACCTCAACGGCTGCAGCGAAGATGTTTGGCTTATTTCCGAAGAAAGGCACCATCGCGGTTGGTTCAGACGGAGACGTGGTCATCTTCGATCCGGAAAAGGAACAGACACTCAGCGTGAAGACGAGCCACATGAACGTCGATTACAACACCTACGAAGGCAAGAAAATAAAAGGCGTGGTGGAGACGGTGCTCTCGCGCGGCAAAGTTGTAATCGAAAACGGTGAATACAAAGGCAAGCCCGGCGACGGTCAATTCCTCAAACGCGGCACTTGCGTGACAATGTAAAAGGAGTGGCAGGAAATCATGAAAAGAAGATTCCTGCTCAATCACCCCGCAACTCAATGTGAGCTTTCGACTTCAATAGTTAACACTAATGAGAACTGAATCCCCCAACGCTGATATTGCTCTCAGCCAACTCGATTTTGAAGAACTGCGCAGAGACGTCTCTTCCAGCCCGCTCTGGAACAAGGATCTCGCTCCCACCACGCTTAAAGAACGCACCTGGTCTACCTGGAACATCGCTGCACTGTGGATTGGCATGAGCGTCGTAATCACCACCTACACGCTGGCCGGCGGTTTTATCGAAGCCGGCATGAACTGGTGGCAAGCGATGCTCACCATTCTGCTCGGCAATACCATCGTGCTTATTCCCATGGTGCTTAACGCCCATGCGGGAACCAAGTATGGGGTCTCCTTCCCTGTTCTGGCTCGTGCTTCATTCGGAACGAAGGGCGCGAACATTCCTGCCATGCTGCGCGCAATCGTTGCGTGTGGCTGGTTTGGCATTCAAACCTGGATCGGTGGTACGGCGATCGACGCTTTGTTCAGCGTGATTTCACCAACGTGGGCCCACCTATTTAACGACGCGACGATTCTGGGTGTCGCGATCCACACGTGGATCGCCTTCTTCCTGTTCTGGGGCATTCAGGTCTTCATCATCTTGAAGGGCATAGAGGGTATCAAGCATCTTGAGACGTGGTCCGCGCCATTGCTACTCGGAGGTGGATTAATTCTTTTGATTTGGGCTTCCTGGAAAGCAGGAGGGTTGGTGCGCGTGTTGGCTGAGTCGTCAGCCCTGCAAAAACAACAGAATGCTTTCTGGCACATTTTCCCTGGCGCCTTGACCGCCTCGGTCGGTTACTGGGCCACGCTTAGTTTGAACATCCCGGACTTCACTCGTTACGCTCGCTCCCAAAGATCACAAATGCTCGGCCAGGCACTTGGACTGCCTCTAACCATGACGACATTCGCTTTCATTGGTGTTGCCGTGACGAGCGCCACCTTGCTTATCTACGGCCGGGCAATCCCTGATCCGGTCGAGTTGATGAGACAGTTTGACAGCCTAACGATCGTTCTTTTTGCTACGGCGGTAATCTTTACCGCTCAGTTAACAACGAACATGGCGGCAAACGTCGTGTCTCCGTCAAATGATTTTTCTAACCTCAATCCAAAGCGCATCTCATATGTAACTGGTGGACTCATTACTGCCTTGATCGGTGTGATCATGATGCCCTGGAAACTAATGGGCAGCATGGGCAACTACATTTTCACGTGGCTGATCGGATACTCCGGCCTGATGGGGGCGATCGCCGGCATTCTAATCTGTGATTATTGGGTACTGAGGAAACAACGTCTTAACCTCGCCGGATTGTTCGAACCAACGGGACCGTACAGTTATACGAATGGCTTCAACGTTCGCGCTGTCGTGGCCTTGACCTTGGCAATCGCTCCGGTTGTACCAGGCTTTCTACGTGCGGCGACGACGCCGGGAGGGCAAGTCCCCCAGCCGAATTTCTTCGACACGCTGTATACTTACGCCTGGTTCGTCACATTCACGTTAGGTTTTGTTATCTACTACGTCCTGATGAAGTCCAGGGTGAAGAATTGAAATTCAAGAGTTTCAGCCGGCAACTAAAACTTGAACTCTGAACTTCATGCTCATCCATCACCATTGACGCGGACCTGGACTCTAGACTTTAACTTTGATCCTGGATCTTGACTGAGGAGTTGATATGCCACGCACAGTTAAATGCGGTCTTATTCAATGCACCAATGCGGCGCCGACAGATCTTCCGATTGAAGACATTAAGCGCCTCAACATCGAAAAGCATTTGGGCTTTATTGAGAAGGCAGCCGAACAAGGCGTGCAGATTGTTTGCATGCAGGAGGTGTTTACGACGCCTTACTTCTGCGCTGAACAGCAGACGCGTTGGTATGAAGCCGTGGAAAGAATTCCCGATGGCCCAACGGTGCGGCTAATGCAGGAAGTCGCCAAGGCCTACGGCATGGTGATCGTAGTGCCAATCTACGAAGAGGAGATTACCGGCGTCTACTACAACACGGCCGCGGTCATCGATGCGGATGGCAAGTATCTCGGGAAGTATCGGAAGAACCATATTCCACACGTCAACCCGGGTTTCTGGGAGAAGTTCTATTTCCGACCTGGCAATCTCGGTTATCCCGCGTTCGATACAGCCTTCGCCCGCATCGGCGTTTACATCTGTTACGACCGCCACTTTCCCGAGGGCGCCCGGGCTCTTGGTCTCAACGGCGCCGAAATTGTTTTCAACCCATCAGCGACCGTCGCCGGACTATCCGAATATCTGTGGCGAATAGAACAACCTGCGCATGCCGTGGCGAACGGGTATTTTATTGGGGCCATTAATCGCGTGGGCCACGAACAGCCCTGGGACATCGGCGAATTTTATGGACAAAGCTATTTCTGCGATCCGCGCGGGCAGTTTGTAGCCGAGGCCCCACGCGATCAGGACGCGCTGGTGGTTGCAGATCTCGACCTCGACAAGATTCGCGAAGTACGTAACACGTGGCAGTTCTTTCGCGACCGCCGGCCGGATACTTACGGTGCGCTGGTAGCGGACTAGACATTGCCGATTGGCAATTGCCGATTGCCGATTGGCTCCGCGCATCTTAAGTAACTCATCGCTGGATAACATGAAATCGGAAATTGGCAATCGGCAATTGGAAATGAGGATTAATTAGATGGATCTATCGATAACAGTTAACGGAATGACCTTTCCTAACCCCTTCCTGCTGGGCTCCGGCCCGCCGGGAACAAACGCTCGCGTTATTGCCAAGTCATACGACGCAGGCTGGGGTGGCGCTGTCGCGAAGACAGTAAGTCTCGAATCCGCGAAGGTCGTTAACGTAGTTCCTCGCTACGGCAAGCTGCGCTCGAAAACGTCGGGCGAGGTTATTGGCTTCGAAAACATTGAACTCATTTCTGATCGGCCAATCGACGTTTGGTTGGATGAGTTTCGCCAGATTAAGAAGCAGTATCCGAAGCACATCTTGATCGCTTCGATCATGGAAGAGTATGAGAAGGGTCGCTGGCAGGAACTCACGCGCCTCGTACAGGACACTGGCGTTGATGCGTTCGAGCTAAACTTTTCCTGCCCCCACGGCATGACTGAGCGAAAGATGGGTTCGGAGATGGGTGAACATCCCGACCTTACTGAAGAAGTCACAAGCTGGGTAACTGAAGTTTCCAACATTCCGGTCTGGGCGAAGATGACGCCCAACATTACCAACATCAAGGAGCCTTCGCTGGCAGCCGTCCGGGGTGGCGCCGTTGGGGTCTCTGCCATCAACACAATCCTTTCGGTGATCGGCGTAGACCTTAATACTCTACGTCCCCTTCCCACGGTCGAAGGACACACTGTGCCTGGCGGCTATTCTTCGCAGGCTGTTCGTCCCATTGCCTTGCGAATGGTTAGCCAACTGGCCTTGGGACTTCCGAAGGATGTTTCGATCAGCGGCATCGGCGGGATTGAAAATTCCCACGACGCCCTGGAGTTTATGTTGCTGGGCGCTTCGACTGTACAACTTTGCACAGGCGTGATGCTCCACGGCGTAAAAATGATCGACGAGCTCAACGAAGGACTGGAAAAATTCATGGTGGACAAGGGATTCACCTCCGTCCAGGAAATCGTTGGTAAGAGTCTCGGCTACTTTTCCACGCACATGGAGCTGGTGCAAAAGATGAAGGCTGCGAAACGCGCGAAAGCGGGCGAAGCCAGCCGCGATAATGAGTGGGCGCAAAAAGACATCACCGAGAAGACTGCGGAACTGACCTCAAACTGAATCCGCTGAGAAAAGTTCAGATAAATATTAGATGGCCCCTCGCAGCCTTCCGTCGTCTCTCTTTCCATCCTTAAGGAGATTATCCTCATGCAAGATAAGTTCTCTCAAGCGGCATTACTGTTTCAACTAGAGTCTGACATCAACCTACCCTTACAACGGACATGGCTTGATCGACACGCGAGATGGCTAAGGTTTCCCTGGCAAGCGACAAAAAATTTAGTCAGGTTCGTGATGGCCAATACCGGGTTCGTCACGCTTCTCCTGACACTCGTCGTCGCCGGATGGGCTGCCTGGCGATATGACATCAGCCCTTTTGAAGGACAACAGAACATCGCCACGCGGAAGCAGTCGTCTGAGGCGTACCGCCAGATCGGCGATCAACTGGTCTTACTCGAAG
>JALZOO010000340.1 GCA_030913905.1 Acidobacteriota bacterium | reverse complement strand
CATAAGCCGTGACACCCGATCCGGTGGCATTGAACACATATTGACCGTTTAGGCTGGTTGACTCTTGATCGATACGGTCCAGACCCCATGGCGGGTTGAATTGAGTGTCGACGACACTTCCCATCGCATCTTCTTCAACGTATTTAACTTGTGGACTGCGACTGATCGCGAGCGCCGCCGCCTCGTTTGGAAGTTCGGTTGCAAATCCCACCAGCGCAGTCTCGTATATGAATCCAACTTTGCCGCCATGCAGTTGCGCAAAGCTGTCAGCAATAGTGCTTACTTGAGCTCGGCGAACAGCCACTGTTGCGGTTCGGTAAACAACATCGTCATTCAGCACGACGATATACCGGTTTGGAATGGGGTTCTGAACCTTCACGAACTTCGTTTGTGGAATCAATGAACTTTGCTGCGGCGCGGGTCGCGAGGTTGTCAGTGGTGAAATCTCAGGCCGATATTCTTGGTTTTGACTTGACGTAGTTGATGTCAATACCAAGAGAGCGATGATGACTGACGCGATTGCGTAATTCTTAAGGCGCTGCATTGATTTTACTCCTTGTGGTTAGACCTTGGGTGAATGATGTTGTCTGACACTCGTTGTGAGATCAGCAGCCTTCGCGACTGCTCAATAACGAATGTATAAGGCGACTTCGGGATGGCGCCGGCAATTCGCAAGTTTTAACGTTGAGCAGAAACAGCTGAACGCGCATTATTCTGCAAAACGTTTGTTCGGCAGTGTCCTGAGACAACTCAGAGTTTGTCGAGGATTTCAGACTGCTTCGTTGACGCGAGGTTTTTGCGAGGAATCACGTGTCAAATAGGGAGAGTTCGCCGTTAACGTACTCTTGGTAGGACTTCTTGTCAATGGAATTGTTTATTATGTAATTGTTTATTACTGAATTGTTTATTACTCGAAAACCTGGTTGACTCGAAATCGGAAATTCATCTAATCGTCTACTCCTTCCTTCTTCAATAGCGTGATCTCATACCTTCTTGGCCTGCCACTCTTCAAGTGTGCGGATCGTTTGTGCATCAATGTGGATCAAAGAGTCAATGATGGGATTAACCGGATTTCCATCGTATGAATCCTGTCTCTAAACAAGTTGCGAAGATTGTCCACTGTGGGGAGCCAGATTGGACGAAGGTCGCTGGAGATAGCTCCGGCGGCCTTTTCATTTTGCCACGCAGTGTTTGTAACGGCCAGAAGATCAAAGGGCTGCCGGAATTTAGCAGTCAGTGTTACGTGCTTCCGTGTTAAGTTCGAACACACGAAATCCAACAATCGACGTTTTTCACTCGGATTCTGTTTTTTGAATAGGAAATAGGCGATAGTCTCAATCGAATGAGTCTTCACTAGGTGCTCTCCGATTACGCTATTCAACACGCTGGGACCGATGCCGACATCGATCCTGACTTCGAGGCCGCCGCGACCGATCACCTGCTCCAACAAGACCCAGAACAATGAAACGGAGAGACGTTTACTGGGCCGATCTCGCTCCACGTTCAGGATCTGAGCAACAGAGTAGGCGGCCCGTTGTTGTGATTTCGCATGACGCTTTTAATAAGACGCAAGGCAGGCGATCGATGAGCTTTGTCCCGCTTTCAACTTCCGCTCTCCGAAACGACGATCAGGCCGTCAACACCAACGAAATGATTCTTATTATGTGTGATGAGAGGCACGCCAAGATGTAGAGCGGTCGCAGCAACCCAGGCGTCTGCTGCGGCAATCGGTCGCCCGTTACGCCGCGCGCTATCCATTGCCTGTGCCCAATGCAAAGACATGGCGTCTGACGATGGCTCGATGACGTATCTCTTCAAACGTGACTCGAGATGGTCACGACGTCTTGCGCCCCAGCCAGCGGCAATAGCGCCTCGAAACAATTCTGCCTGCGTCTGAAAGCTGAGTACAAGAACGTTGCCAAATAAGTGGGGCTCATAAAGCTTGGCTTCGTCGCGCCCTTTGTAGAGATATGACCAAACATCCGTGTCGATGACGCGGACTGACATTAGTTGACACCCCGGCCTGTTGGACGGTCGCGGTCTTCGCGCA
>JALZOO010000338.1 GCA_030913905.1 Acidobacteriota bacterium | reverse complement strand
ACGGCTGGTTCAGTCCGCACTCCCCCACATCATGAGGCCGCTTCAGCGGCCTTCCCGATTTGAGTCCATGAAAAGAGATTGTGCTGAGGACGATCCTTAAGGCCGCTGAAGCGGCCTAACCAGATCATGTCGCCATTGGTAACCAGCCGTAAAACGGCTGGCCTAATCGCCCTGACGGGCTAGCCGTCTGAAGACGGCAGGCACACGCGCCTACGGCAGAACCGCGGAAATCAACCTTGGACCAGTTTCCCTGTTGCCCCTCGTGGCCCAGTTTGTTTGCGCCGCTCTAAGCCTATTTGCTATAGTCCAAACCTGAAAAATCTCTCAATAAGCTAACCCCTGCAAGGCCTCGTAAAGCTTTGCCTTCGAGAAAGGAACCCGTTATGGGAAACGATAACTATCGGCGAGATTCTGGCGACAATATTTCGACCCGGCTGACCTACCTGCTGATTGGCGGCGGCATTGGAGCCGTTTTAGCCCTTCTTTTTGCCCCGAAATCCGGGCAGGAACTCCGTGGCGACATTGCCGACGCGACGCGTAAAGGCATCGATAAGTCGCGCGAGGCGGCGCAGCAATTAGGCGATCGCGCCGGCGAATATTACGAAGCCACACGCGAACGTGCTGCAGAGCTCTATTCGCAGGCGTCGGAGAAAGTTAATGAAGTAGCGCAGACAGCTCGCGAGACTGCCAGCCGCAAAACCGGCACCGTCGCAGCGGCGATTGATGCAGGCAAGCGCGCCTACCAGGAAGAGAAGCGGAAGACTGAACTGTCAGGCAGGATGGAAGCAGCTCCGAAGTACACGGAAAAGGCAAATTAAGACCGAGTCATTCGGCAGTTCGCAAACGGCAATTGAAAATGAATTTGCTGGCGCTACAGATGAACCCAAACGACCCGATGTTCTGGGTGATGGTGGTTGTCGCTCTGTCATTCATCATCATTGCCGCGGCAATGGTGGCTATCGCTGTGTTTGTGAACCGCGCGGTAAAGTCTGTGACGCGACTTGAAGAAAAGCTCGAACCGCTGATCGATCGCGTCACAGTCATAAGCGAACAAGGCAAACAGATCGCAGTCCAGGGAAAACAGATAGCCGAACAGTTTAATGCGGTCTCCGGCCATCTCTCGACTGCCACCATGAATCTTTCCGAGTCGCTGGCGATCATCAAAGATGAAGTCGGCGAGCTGAAGGGAATGGTAAGCGAGACTGCCGGCGATGCGCGCGACAAAGTTGAACTGGTGAGCCGCACAATCGATCGCACGCACGAACAAGTGGTTTCAACCACCGATTTTATCCAGCGGAAGGTGGTTGAACCGGCGCGCGAGTTGGCAGCGATTATGGCGGGCTTCCGCCGCGGCCTCGAGGTCCTCGTTGCGCCCATGCCGAAGCCCATTAATCAAACCTACGGAGAGGATGAGATGTTCATCGGCTAACCGACGCAGCGTCACCCACGGCTTGAAGAGCCCGAACCATCACCTCCTTGAAGGATCTGGTTCGGGCTTTTGTTTTATCGCGGTGGCATTTTGGAAAGCTTGCTGCACCACTGTTACTATTACCGATTCCGAGTCACGAAAATCTATGTCTACTGAAACTCCGCTCGATTTAAAAAAGACTATCAACCTGCCCAAGACCGGCTTTTCCCAAAAGGCGAATCTGGCGCAGAGCGAGCCGGCGCGTCTGAAGAAATGGTCGGAAGTACGCCTTTATGACTTAGTTCGACAGGCACGAGCAGGCGCTGAGAAGTTTATCCTGCACGATGGCCCACCTTACGCCAACGCCGACATCCACCTCGGCACCGCGATGAACAAAATCATCAAGGACTTCGTGGTGAAGTCTCGCAGCATGATGGGCTTCGACTCGCCGTATGTTCCTGGCTACGACTGTCACGGCCTGCCAATCGAGTTGTACGTCGATCGCAAGCTGGGCGCGAAGAAGGCAAACATGCCTGCAGTCGCGATTCGTCGCGCCTGCCGCGAACACGCGTCGCAGGCTTTGAAACGACAGACTCGCGACTTTCAAAGGCTGGGCATTCTCGGCGAGTGGGACAATCCATACCTGACCATGTCAAACCACTACGAGGCGGTTACTGCTCGTCTATTCGGGCGCTTTGTCGAACGTGGCTATGTCTACAAAGGCGCGCGGCCGGTTTACTGGTGCATACACGATCAAACGGCACTGGCGGAAGCCGAGGTTGAGTACCACGGGCACACCAGCCCTTCCGTCTACGTCAAGTTTCCGCTGGCCAGCGATCCGGCGCTGATCGATCCGGCATTAGCGGGCCGCAAAGTTTTCGTGTTGATCTGGACCACGACACCATGGACCTTGCCTGCCAATCTGGGAATTACTGTTCATCCGGACTTCGAGTATTCGGCCTTTGAACAGGGCGAGGACGTCTACATCGTCGCCACTGACTTACTCGAAGCTGTCGTACAGAAATGTGGTTTGGAAGCACGGGACGGCGACGACAATCGGCTGCCGGCAAAAGTGCTGGCACGGTTCCCAGGTTCAAAACTTGATCGTCTTGAATGCCGTCACGCGTGGCTCGATCGTCCGTCGTTGTTGATGGTGGGCGAGCACGTCACGCTCGGTGGTGAAGCTGATGCCGAAACCGAACTCGACGTCAAAGACGCGCGGGAGAAGTCGACTACCAGCAAAGCAGGCACCGGCGCAGTACACACTGCGCCCGGTCACGGTCATGACGACTTCGTAATCGGGAAGCGCTACGGCCTGGAGATCTATTGCCCGGTCGATAACGCTGGTCACTTCACACCCGAGGTCAAACACTTCGCAGGCATGAGTGTGTTCGAAGCTAATCCGAAAATCGTCGACTTCATGCGCGAGCGCGGTGTGCTGTTGTTTACGGAAAACTACGAACACCGTTATCCGCATTGCTGGCGTTGCAAGAACCCTGTGATCTTTCGTGCTACTCCGCAATGGTTCATCGCAATGGACAAGGCGGGTGGACCGGTCGTTGAGAAGGACGAGGACGGTCGCGACCGCAGCAACTTCACCGAGAACTATTCCGAGGAAACGCAGACGACTTCCCTGCGGCAGGCAGCCTTGCGCGAAATTGAAAAGGTCCAATGGCTGCCGGCCTGGGGCGAACTGCGTATGCGAAACATGCTGAAGAGTCGCCCGGACTGGTGTGTGTCGCGACAGCGAGTTTGGGGAGTTTCAATTCCGGTGTTCTATTGCGCGAAATGCACCGAAGCCGTTGCTGAACCGGCGATCATCAATCACGTGGCAGACATCTTCGAACGCGAATCTTCCGATGCGTGGTACACGCGCGAGGCAAAGGATCTGCTGCCGGAGGGCTACGTCTGCAAGAAATGCGGCACGAATGAATGGACCAAGGAGACTGATATTCTGGACGTTTGGTTTGATAGTGGTTCTTCGTCGATAGCGGTGTTGGAAAGCCGGCCGGAGCTTCGCTGGCCTGCCGAAGTGTATCTTGAGGGCGGCGATCAGTTTCGCGGTTGGTTCAATTCTTCTTTGATGATTGGACTGGCAGCCCACGATCGCGCTCCATACAAAACCGTCATCACTCACGGCTGGACGGTGGATGCGCAAGGCAAGGAGATGCACAAGTCAGGCGGCAACGCCGTGCCTCCGGATGAAGTGATCAAGGAGTCCGGAGCTGACATCCTGCGTCTCTGGTGCGCGTCGTCGAATTATTTCGATGACATGCGCTCCTCAAAGGAGATCCTGCAGCGCGTCACTGATGGCTATCGCAAGCTACGAAACACGGCTCGCTACGCACTGGGAAATCTGCACGCGTTTGAGCCTGCCCGCGATAGCGTGCCGCTAGAGGAAATGCCGGAGATTGATCGTTGGGCCCTGGCCGAGCTGGATGCAGTTATCGCGACAGTCCGTGCCGCTTACGACGCATACGAATTTCACACGGTCTATCACACCCTTTATCACTTTTCGACCGTCACGCTGTCAGCGCGGTATTTCGACATTCTGAAGGACCGGCTTTACACCTTCGCGCCTCGCAATCCTGCCAGGCGTTCGGCGCAGACGGCGCTTTACGTTATCGCTGATGCGCTGGCGCGTATGCTGGCGCCGCTGCTCGTGTTTACTGCAGATGAGATTTGGGAAAACCTGCCACAGAACGATGGGCGCGCAGCATCCGTTCACATGGCGGTGTTACCGGAGCAAAGCGGCACGATTGACGATGATTTGCGAACCAGATGGGAGCGGCTGTTTGAGATTCGTGACGAGGTTTTGCAGTCTCTGGAAGAGGCGAGAGTTGCGAAGAAGATAGGTAGTTCGCTGGAAGCACGCGTCGAGATCGCAGCATCGGGTGACAGTTATGATCTACTGCAACGTTATCTCGACGACTTGCGTTATATCTTCATTGTCTCGCAAGTGAACCTGGTCCGTTCGGATGAAGGAGCCAGCGGTGTCATAGTGAAGGTTGTACCGGCTGAAGGCGAGAAGTGTGAACGGTGCTGGAACTATTCAACGCACGTTGGCGAATCGAGTCGTTACCCGAGCGTCTGCGAACGTTGCGTCGCTGCTCTCGAGGAAATTGAGCGGGAACAGATTGCTTGACCGAAAATCAGCCTGAAGGGCTGACAGAAAGTAGCCGGTGGTCGGAGCGTAGCGTAGACCACCGGAATACGAATAAAAAGAATTTGCACCCTTTAGGAATGCAGGAACGATTTTGGCACCCCTGCTGGGTGCGGTCGCTTACTGACTGGCTTCCGGGTAATCTGCGCTTCGCTCCGACCACCGGCTACTTTCTAACAACCCTCCGGGTTGATGCCGCTGGGCTGATCCTAGAGTGTGATTGCTGAGCTTACTAGATGGACGCCGAACTAAAGAAATCAGAAATCACCCGCACGCGAACTCGCTTCGGCTGGCGGTCAGGTTACCTGCTGGCGAGTTTCGGCGTTTACATGGTTGATCAAGTCACAAAAGCCTGGGCTGTGCGCGAGCTGCGCCCAGGTGGCGAGCGGACCGTTATCCCACGTTTCTTCGATGTGATTTACACGGAGAACCCTGGCATCGCTTTTGGACAACTACAGGAAGGCGGAGCGTTTGGACGTTGGATTTTTGTCAGCCTGTCAGTCGCGGCAACAGTCGCTGTTGCCTACTACTTTCTGCGCACGCCGCGCAACGACGATCGCATACTTGGCGCGTGTGCGCTCCTGTTGGCCGGTATCCTCGGCAATCTTACCGACCGCGTCAGATTTGGTTACGTGATTGATTTCATTGCGCTCCATGTGAATTCATATCACTGGCCAACCTTCAACGTCGCCGACGCCAGCATAACGATCGGCGCACTCCTGCTTGCATACGATCTGGTTTCTGAGGGACGGAAGAAGGAGAGCTTAACAGTTCCAAAGAAGGGTATTGCCGGCGAATCACACTGACTACTGACAACTGTTTATGTATCCCGTTCTTTTCCCCATAGGTAACTTTCCCATTCACAGCTACGGCGTGTTTCTGGCGCTCGCTTTTCTGTTCGCGATCCTCGTTACGGTAAAGCTGGCTGCTCGGGATGGATTGCCTCGTCAGAAGATTTATGATCTGTGCTTGTGGATGCTGCTGGCGTCGCTCATCGGCTCAAAGATCCTCATGTTCTTTACTGAGCCGGAGTATCGAGATCATCCGCTGCAATTGCTGTCGCTCGACTTCCTGCGTTCCGGCGGAGTTTTTTATGGAGGACTGCTAGGCGCTGTGGTCACCGGCTATCTGCTGATGCGCCATTACAAACTGCCGTGGTGGAAAACGGCCGACGCATGCGCACCCGGAATCGCTCTTGGGAACTTCTTTGGTCGACAGGGTTGCTTTGCCGCCGGCTGCTGTTGGGGTAAACCGACCACGCTACCCTGGGGTGTGAAGTTTAGTGAGCTTGGGCACGAGATAACGGGCGTGCCTACCCACGCTTATCTGCATCCGACGCAGCTTTACGAGTCGTTCTCGATGTTGCTCGTCTTCTTCTTTTTGCTGTGGCTGCATAAACACAAACGTTTCAGTGGACAGGTAATTCTGCTCTACGCGCTCCTGTATTCGATTATTCGCTTTGCTATTGAATTTGTTCGTGACGATCCGCGGGGCGACATTCTGGGACTAACGACCCTGACCGGGCTTTCAACTTCGCAAATTATCAGTATTGTGGTTGGCCTGGCAGCTCTAATCCTGCTAATTCTTCGCTCGCGCAAAACTGCCGCGCCAGCGTCCTCCGGCGGTTCACGCGCGACTTCTGCGGCTCGAGCTTAGCTCTTCCTTTATTTCACAAAGTACTTGACACCGTAGCAGCCCGGTGATAGTTTTGCGCGTATGGGCCCAATCCGCTTGGTAGTCCCGCCAAAAGAAGAACCGCCGGCGCTTCATGCCCGCGCGATGGATAACTTGCAATACATCCGCGAAACGATGGAGCGCTCGACGGCGTTCACAGGTATTTCAGGTTGGGGCCAGGTGGCAATAGGCGTCACCGCCCTTGCCGCTGCGTTTGTTGCCGCGCAGCAGCGATCATTCAAAAGCTGGATGGCCGTTTGGTTGGGCGAGGCGGTGGTTGCATTATTGATTGCAGGTTGGTCCATCGATCGAAAAGCGCGCGCGGCGAAGATGCCTTTGCTGGCTGGGCCCGGACGGAAGGTAGCCTTCAGCCTGACGCCTCCCATCGTCGCCGGGGGGCTGATGACTATCGTGCTTTATCGCGCAGGTCTGACTAATGCGATTCCAGGCGTTTGGTTATTGCTTTATGGGACTGGCGTAGTGACAGGTGGCATGTTCTCCGTCAGCGTGGTTCCAATCATGGGCCTCTGTTTCATGGTTCTCGGCGCAGCGGCTGCGCTGGCGCCGGCTGACTTGGCAAACTGGTTGATGGCTGCCGGATTCGGCGGACTTCATATTGTGTTCGGAGTGATCATTGCGAGGAGATACGGTGGCTAGACAAAACGCACTAAAACATTCAGCTCAGAAGAAGCGTGAGAATGCAGCCTCCAGCTTGCACAATGCACGTATGAAGGCCAGGCACTCGGCGCCAGAAGCTGTGGATCGGTTGATTCACGAACGGATGCGTCTTGGAATCGTGAGCGCTTTGGCTGCCAATGAATCGTTGACCTTCAACGATCTGAAAAACCTGATGAATACGACTGACGGAAATCTCAGCGTACACGCACGAAAGCTGGAAGAGGGTGGATACATTGCGTGCACAAAATCTTTTG
>JALZOO010000168.1 GCA_030913905.1 Acidobacteriota bacterium | reverse complement strand
TCTCAAGCGCCACCTGTTCACGACTTGTTCCGTAGAGCTTGCCATGAACATTCGCCCACTCGAGAAACTCGTTCGCGGCAACAATCTGCTCAAACTTTTCCGGCGTAACAAAGAAATACTCGCGGCCATCAATCTCACCGGTTCTGGGGGCTCTAGTCGTGAATGAAACAGAATAGCTAAGATTCGCTACCTTCTTCAACACGCGCTGTATCAACGTCCCCTTGCCACCGCCCGAAGGTGAACTGACGACGAAGAGAATTCCGCGACTCTCGCTGGTGCTGGTCTGAGAATTTCCTTCAGACTGTGCTTCGATTTCACTCAACATTCTGGACCTGCTCGCGAAGCTTCTCCACATCCGCTTTGATTGCCAGGGCTGCCTCTTTAATAGACAGATCGGTAGACTTCGACAAGGTTGTGTTGGCTTCGCGGTTAAGTTCCTGTAGCAGGAAGTCGAGCATCTTGCCTGTCTCCCCGCTGGAGTTCAAGGCCTCGCGAAACTGCGTCAGGTGACTTCGCAGTCGCACCATCTCCTCGCTTACGTCGCTGCGGTCTGAAAGGAAAGCAACTTCCTGAGCCAAACGGGCCGGATCAATTTCAACCAGTTGTCCATTTCGGCTCAGCAGTTCGCCAATTCGTTTCTGAAGTCTGGCTCGGTAAGCGTCAACCAATCCCGAGGCCGCCTCCTCAATGGTCGGAACCAGCGCCTCGATTTTTTCGATTCGCTCCGCCATCTCTTTGCGCAGCGTCTCGCCTTCCTGGGATCTCATACGCTCCAGCTCGTCAAGGGCCGCATTCAAGGCCTGTTCAATGCCGGCGACTACGTCATCACTAAGCGCATCGCGCGCGGGCTGTAATGCGCCGGGTAGACGAGCCAGGACGTTGATATCCAAATCACCGCCGATGTTGAATTCCTTCTGCATGTCGCGCAGCGCATTGACGTAGCCCGAGATTAGCGGTCGATTCAATTCGTAGGCGGTTTGCGCGGTCTTCTCAAAGCTGATGGTTACGTCAACTCGCCCACGCGACAATCGCGAATTGATTTGGCGTTTGATTACGGGCTCAAGCGCGGACAACTCGCCGCTCAAGCGCAGGTGAACGTCGAGGAATCGATTGTTCACAGTTTTCAGATCGACGGACACAGAGAAGCTTTCACCCTCGGCCGATCCGCGTCCATATCCGGTCATTGATTTCATAGGTTTGTACTAACTAATCGTAAGTTCCTCTTCTTCATCTGCAAACTGAAGTTCATAAAGCCGGCGATATTGCCCGCCCCGCGCCAGCAGTTCTGAATGGCTGCCGAATTCAGTTATCCGACCGCGTTCCATCACCACAATCCCGTCCGCGCGACGGATGGTTGCCAACCGATGTGCAATGACCAACGTGGTTCTATTTCGAACCAGATTAGCAATTGCCTGCTGCACGAAGCGCTCAGATTCAGCATCAAGCGCTGACGTAGCCTCATCCAGGATGAGCACCGGAGCATCGACTAACAGAGCCCGTGCGATCGCCAGCCGCTGCCGCTGGCCCCCGGAAAGAAAAATGCCGCGTTCGCCGACAATGGTTTCGTATTTCTGCGGCAGCTCGTTTATGAAGTCATGCGCAAAGGCTATTCGCGCAGCCTCTTCGACTTCCGCTTGTGTCGCTTCCGGCTTGCCGTAGGCGATGTTGTGTCGAACTGTGTCGTTGAATAGAACCGTCTCTTGCGTTACTAATCCAATGTGCCGCCTCAGACTCGAAAGGCTGGCGTCGCGAAGGTCAGTTCCGTCCCACAATACCGCGCCTGAAACAGGATCATGGAAACGCGGCAGAAGCTTGGTTAACGTAGACTTTCCGCCGCCTGACTCGCCAACCAGGGCTATCATTGAACCAGCCGGAATCTTCAAACTAACATCCCGCAGTACCGAGCGCTCCTCATTTGCATAACCAAACGAAACGTTCTTGAGCTCGATCCGGCTGACTAGCAGCTTGAGCTCAACAGCATCTCTCTTCTCCCGCAACTCTGCATGCTGATCCATGATTTCCCAGACGTGATGGGCAGCTGCCAGTGCCTGTTCCATGTTGTTCTGCAAACGCGAAAGCTTGCGCATCGGATCGTAACTGCGGAAAAGAAAGAACAGGAATGTCAAAAACTGCGCGGCATTCATTCTCCCGGCTACGATCTCGCGCTGGCCGAAATAGAGAAGGAAAACGATGAAGACTACGCCGATCATTTCGATCGCCGGCGGAGCAAAGCCTGAAATTCGTGCAGTTCGCAGGTTGGCGTTAACAATGCGTTTGGCAACCGTCGTAAAACGCGCTGATTCGCGAGCTTCACCTCGATACGCCTTGACGATGGTTTGATTAGAAAGCGCTTCCTGGGCTGTATCGGTGAGTTCCTTGTTTCCTTCAAAAGTTTCGCGCGATAGATTGCGCAGGGCCGTGCCGAATTTGGCCGTGAGTACCGCGACAATTGGCGCGATTGCAAGCGAGCCTAACGTCAGGCGCCAACTGTAGTAGAAAGACGCCGCCAAAAATGCAATCAGCGTGAAACTCTCGCGCAGCATGTCGCGCAAAGTGCTGGCGACGGCCGCCTCAATCGCCGCGGCGCTGGAGACGAGGCGCGAGACCAGATAGTTTGTGCGGTGACGTTCAAAAAAACTGGCAGACTGAGCCAGCAGGTGACTATAGAGATCCTGGCGCAGTTTCAGCACAGCCGACTGCCCCACACGGGCCATGAGAAAAGTAGAAAAGTATTCCGCGACTCCCTTGGCCAATGTAAATGTAAGCAACAGGATTGAGATGGTTTTCCAGGCTGCCAGACCAGATTGCGGAATGATGTGTTGGAGACCAAACAACGTTTCGGTGCGACGGCCGTCCTGAGCAAACGCCTGGTCGAAAATCGGCACTATCAAAGCTCCGATTGCGCTCTCGAGAAGCCCGACCAAAAGCATCGCGAAAGTAGCGAGCGCGAATGTTCCTCGGTGAGGTTTTAGGTACCGGAGCAGTCTTCTGAGATCGTGCATTCGTTACTCGCGAAAGTCGCTGATCAGTCGCTTACGGTAGGATTATTGACGGCTGTAAAAGCAAAGCACAACTATACTTATCCGCGCGCGACGACGTCAAGGTGGAGTAATTTGCGTTAGTCGCGTGTGAATTGCATCGCATCTGCCGCAACTCAACGCATGTTTTCATTAGACCAGAAACGTGGAAACGGAAGGTTCGAGAGAGATGCCCAATAGAATCGTCGCCTTTTCTTAGACCATAATGTCTTAAGTGAGCTATACTTTCGCTTCGTTTTCAAAACCTGACGGGATTCAGCCACTTGGGACAACCACAACAAGGAACAAGCAAGTATGCCGGCAAGCGACTTCTAATCGTCGACGATGACGCCGACATGCGTCTGTTGCTGGCTGAGTACTTTCGACGTTTGGGCTTCCAGGTCGAGGAGCGCGAGAGTGGTTTGGCCGCGCTGGAACCTGCGAGCACTGGCAAGTACGACTGTTTCATTCTTGATGTGTCCATGCCTGGCATGACCGGTTTCGAGTTGCTCAAACGTGTTCGCGACAGAGGCGTAAAAACGCCCGCGCTTTTCCTAACCGCGCACGATGCACTCGATTACAAAGTTGCCGGATTCGAAGCCGGAGCTGATGACTACCTGGCCAAGCCTTTCAGCCCGCGTGAGCTTGAGTACCGCGTCGAAGCGCTGTTAAGACGAACCAGCGTCGCACAGCCCGAGACGGATAATGAACGGGTCGAGGTTGGCGACCTGGTGATCGACAAGCGGCGTCACGAAGTGATTCGCCAGGGTGCGCGGGTTGATCTCACGCCGCTTGAATTCCAGATTCTGGAGCTTCTGGCATCGGAACCTGGCCGCGCATGGTCGCGCAACGCGCTACTGGATAGAGTGTGGAGTACGGAGTATGAAGGGTATCAACGCAATATTGATCCGCACATCAACCGCCTGAGGAAGAAACTGGAAAGCGATCCCAAGAACCCACGCTACGTGCTGACAGTTCGCGGCGTTGGCTATAAATTGAACGAGGCTCCGTAGATAGATCACCTTGGAGTGCGGCGGCCTGGCGCCGCTTTGGCCTAAGTCGACTTGGCGCCGCGTCATCGAGAAACATTCAACCACTTCGAACGTGTGATAATTTAGTCGGACCAAAGCGCCGCCAGGTCGGCGCCACTCCAGGGAGTTAACAAGCAAACATTTGGAATGCGAATCGAAGAGGCTTGGCGCTTGTAGGGGCACGACACTTACCGTGCCCCTACTTGTCGTTTGGGGCGCCGAATGTGCTGGATAGTGGGGAGACAAACGGATTATGTGGGCAGTCGCAGGAATTCTTCTGGTGGTCTGGTTCGTTCTCAAGTTCGCCTTAGACAAAGGCGGATTCGTTCATATCCTGCTGCTGACCGCACTTTCAATACTAGGCGTGCAAATCCTTGCGTATCGCAAGACCCGCTATCAGAGGAATTCCTCGGGCCGTTAACTTGATCCTTTCCCCGGCCGTCGGCAACAATGACGACCGGGCTTGCATCAACTATTACGACGTCGTCCCGGGGGCGTCACCAAACTTATTTTAGGAGTGCTTTTCTTATGTCCTACAGAGTATTAGCGCGATTCGCCATCCTCGCACTTTTACTGTGCGCGATAACTCCAACCGCCTTGACTATGGCCCAGAGCGACGTGCCCCGGAGTACCACCGCCGTTACGTATCCGCTCGACGAAACTATTGAAGTGAAGTTTAGAGGCACAACGTTGTTGCCTCGTTTGAAGGGCGAGGCGAAAGTGAAGCGTGCCGCTCGCAGAGGTACCCGCGTCGAGCTGGCAATTGACAATTTGCCGCGGGCTCACGAACTCGGAGGCATCTACACAACGTTTGTGCTCTGGGCCGTTTCGCCGGACGGTCGGGTCGATAATCTGGGCGAAATCAAACGAGGCGGCAGCCCATTCATCGCGTCGAAGCTTGATGTTACCACTCCGCTTCAGACGTTCGCTTTAATCATGACTGCCGAACCACATTTCCTGATGAAGATTCCGAGTCGGATGGTGGTTCTGGAAAACCTTCCGCCGCGCCGTCCGGGAAATAGCCAGGTCGAAACTATGAACGTGCAGTACATTGGAAACTCCAGCGACTATTTCAACGACCGGCGCGTACCTCAAATCGCGACATCCGATTACCGCGACATACCGGTGTCGTTGTTGGGTGCGCGACAGGCATTAAATCTGGCCAGGTTCGCGGGCGGGCAACAAGACGCTCCGCAGGAACTGCAAGTGGCCGAGGACGATCTTCGGGCTGCGGAAAAGGCCTTGCGATTCAATCAGCCGGCGGATGAGGTCGATGTACTTGCGCGCAAAGCTACTTCCTCCGGCGCGCGGGCCGAGGAGATGGCCATTGCCAGACGAGCAGCACGCCTCCGCCGTGAAGATATACAGCGACGCGACGAAGCTCTGCGTTCCGCAGAACGGACATTGGACTCGACGCAGCGGGAGATTGAGCAACTGCGCGCGGATTTGAGCCGTGAACAACGGGCGCGCGAGTTAGCTGAAAGAGACGCCGCCACTGCCAATGAGCAGTTACGCGAGCAACGGATCGAGGTGGCGCGTTTGCGCGATGAACTCCAGACGGTCCGCTCGGAAGGTGAAGCCGCGAAGATCAATCTGGCTCGACTCGAAGGTGCAAAGCGCGCCGAGGATGAGCGCATAGGCGCCGAGGAGCGGGAACGGCAGCGGCGCGCTGGTGAGGCCGCGTTGCGGCAAGCACTGGCGAAGTACGGAACGATAAAGGAAACCCCGACCGGATTCAGGCTTTTATTGCCGGAGTCAATTTGGAGTGGTCCTCGAGTCGCAAAGGTGAATTCGGCAGGCGCGGCGAAGATGGAACCACTGGCCGCTTTGCTTGCCAGCAACCCCGACTACAACCTTCTCATTGAAGCTTATACAGATAACAAAGGAGATGAGGTTAGCTTGCAACAGCTAACTCAGGAACGCGCCCGCGAGCTTTCGGAGCGTTTTCAGGCTGCTGGAGTTGACCCCTCGCGTATTGAAGCAAACGGCATGGGCGCCGCAAATCCACTAGCAACGAATGCCACCGTTGCAGGCAGGACCAGGAACCGCCGCACTGAAATCACCTTCATTGCGGTCCCGGTGCGCAGCGCGGCTAACCAGTAGTGGGCAGTGTGCAGTGAGCAGAACTGCCCACTGTCCACTGCACACCGCACACTGATCAATGTCTCCACTCGAAGTCCTACAACTTGTCGGCTACAGTATTGGCGCAGTCTTACCGTTGTGGATGGGGGCTCAATTAGTCTCCCGCCGGCGAAATCTAACCCCACTTGAAAAGGTCCTGTTTGCGCTGGCGCTCAGCATGGCCGGCTGGCATGGCAGCAATCTAATCATTACGCTGCATGGCCTACTTGGACTCGGTGTTCAGAACTGGAAAACGGTACTGCGCTCGGCGGACACCGTTGCAGTCATTTGCATAACCCTCGCTTACTCGTTCCTGCTTCACGTTCACATTCATCTTTGGGCCAACGCGTCTGACCGGCCGTTAAAGCGTTCCGAGAAAATTCGTCTCTATCTCTCCTACGCTCCACCACTGTTCCTACCCCTTGCAATTTACAAGATATGGACCGGCAACTATGCGCCGATGCTGGCCAGGGTCACGTTCCTGATCCTGCCGATGGCGGTCTGGATTACGTACGTGCTGGGCGTCATAGCTATCACTGAGCGGCTGATCGCGCGGAAGACTTCCAACCTGAGCGAACAGCGGATCATGCGAACGCTGGCCGCTTCGTTTGTATTCATTGGCATTGTAATTCTGGCGGCGCTGGCATTTGGGCCGGGTGAGGGAACGACCCTGGGCCTGTATTTGAAAACTCTTGCCAATCTGGGATCGCTGCTGCCATCCGCACTACTCGCTTACTACATTTACCGGTATCGCTACCTTGAGCTGATCATTGAAGAAAGTTTGATCGTCGCGACCTTTGCGGCTGTGGTTTTGACGATATACATCTACGGGATCCGCACGATTGGCGATTGGACGACGTCTCGTTTCGGCGTGCGGTCCGGTGTCGTGGAGGCCCTCCTGATCCTGGCATTGGCGCTGGGGGCGGCGCCGCTTCGCAGTTGGCTCGGGAAACGCTTTCATATGTTGTTTGAACGTGAAGCAGCGCTCTATCGCCAGATAGTTTCGCGCATCAGTTCTCACGCTGGTCAATACAAGCAGTTGCCGCAGTTACTTGACTTCGTCGAGCGCGAAACCACCGCCGCATTGCATCTGCGCCGAGTGCGCATCGTTGTTACCAATGAACCAACGGCTGAAGCAGGTTTGAATGGCGACGCTGGAGGCCGGAAGGAGCATATAACGGGAGAGGCTTGGGTAACGAAGATTCTGGAGGCGTCGGGAGGTAACGGTTGGCAACCGGTTGAGGATGATTCGCTCTTAGAGTCCAACGGGTTCACGATTGCCTATCCGCTCCGTCGCGATGAACGAGTTGTGGGGGTGTTGTTGGTTGATGCGGCTTCCGGAAGTCTCACGCAAGACACACGTTCGGTGCTGGAGGTGTTGGCTGGTCAGGTTGCCATCGCAATCGAAGACTGCCGGCTCGTGGAAGAGAACGTGCG
>JALZOO010000151.1 GCA_030913905.1 Acidobacteriota bacterium | reverse complement strand
TTCACTCGCACCCGCATTTTCGTGCGCGGCGCTGGCGAGTTGCCAAGTTTCCAATGAATCCAGAGCCCGAGCGAATCGAAGAGAGTGGCTTTCGCTCTTTCTTCGATGGAGAGATGTTCGAACTGGCTTAGCAGCCATGCTAGGTCTGTCTCGTTGGGTTTTTTGGCGGCACGAATCCAGGCCAGATACGGCACCGGATACACCACGTAAGCTATCCGCAAACAGCGGCAAGAAACTTTTCAGGACAGAGACGAGCTGCTCTTCGCCTTCGTAAGCTTCCCAGTCAATTTCGACCCGCGACGGATAAGGCGCCGCAAGATATCGCGCGATGTCATAGCTCCAGATTGCTGAGAATGCCGTACCCGCGATGCCTGACACTGGCGGGTCGGCAAAGGCCGAGGGGCCAGCGCCGGAAGCGCGCGGGCGGGTGACACGTCTGTGGAAAGAAGCAAGAAGTCCTTCGCTGCTTCGCCGCATTGCGGGGATACGCGGGTAGGCGCGCAGGAAAGCAGGATCTCGTGAAAACGAATCAACGAGGCGGCATCGGGGAAACGGCGCCGCCCGAGTTGGGCCAAGAGCTTTTGCGCACGCAGGCTGTTGCCTGGCTCGAAGCGGGTCTTTAGTCCTGAGAGCCGGTCAAGCAGAGCGTCAAGGGTGTTGGCCGGCACGGTCTCCCAGACATCCTGTTCTGATTCGACGCGAAGTTTCTACGTTACGACGGTTGCCGAGTCAACGATTAATGTCGCTGAGCCCCTTGCTCTTCGCCCTTCGCGTCCGACCTCTGCTTCCACGGAAGACGCACAAAACAAGTACCACCGCAAATGATTAACACGGTGAGAGAAGGTTTGGTGCCGAGGGTGGGAGTCGAACCCAAACGACCTTACGGTCAACAAGCAGAAGGCGCAGAGCTGAGCTAAAGTGTTCTTCTAGGTTCGCTGCAAGTTCAGAAGAGTCCATTAACGCAGGCATCGGCGGCAGCTACCCAGTCAGATCCTGCAAATGCTTAGAATATTGGCGTCCCAAAGCATTCCGAGTTGGAACCAGATTATTTCTTGGCTAAGGGAAATGGAAACACTGCGTACTATTGGAGCTTAGACCCAAAAGCGCCCCTGAGCGCAGCCAAATAGCCAGTTGGAGCCTAATCCCAGGCGGGATTGGAACAAGAAATCTTCAAGTCCAGGAGCACAACTAGGAGTTGTGGATACAGGACTGATGGAAATGGAAGGAGATGTTCTTCGAGAGTATTTTGAACTGTGATTGACTCGGAGCCCGGAAAAATACAATTGCTCTCCGCGCCTTTCCGGTGAAATCTCACCTGCACCGGATTCACAATTCCCGGGTCCGCCTTATCCGGACCGGAGATTAGTCCATTGAGAATGATGTCCGGGCTAAGCCACCACACACTCGCTGTGTGGTTTCCGCCGTCGCTCGTCACTGCTTCCATGAATATGCAGGTATCGCCTGCGAGACCAGGATCGCTTGGCCATGATGGACTCCTTTTGTTTGGGAGTAATCGCGCGAAGTGGCCACTATTTCGGCACCTCGGCTGCGAAACGGGGATTTGGTCAAGAGACCGCGCCCGATCAGCGCAGTTAAGTTAGATGGAAAACGAGCCTGGCGGCTTATTGAGTCGGCCAGGCCACGATGTTAAGCGCATAAGGCGGCCCTTCCACCGCGTTGGCGCCTTCGCCAGTGAAAACATCGCTCCCAACAATCCCTACCGTTATTCCGGCCTTGCGAAACTCAGCGAGCTGTCCGGGTTTCAGCGTTTGCGTCTCCCCGCTGACAGAAACTTCGACGTCCATGTGGTATCTCTCAGTCGGTCGTAACTGTCGGGCTATGAGTTGGAATAACGGTATGGTCAAAGTTATTGGCTTGTCGCCTGTGTCGAGAGCGGATACGATGCCGTCGCCGTTCGCCATGCGTAGGGCGAGTATTTGCTGACGATTAAACGGGTCGTCCCGGTAACGCAGATCGAGCCGGGCCTCTTCACCTGATCCCGCGCGCAATGGACCACCTCGCGCCCTGGCATAAAACGAAAGAACTCCCTGGCCGCCAAGGTCCAGCTCAATCCGTTCCCCCTCAACGCTGCGAACCCGCACGCTATTGGCAAACGCCTTCGCATCAGCGTCGCCCAATTGCGGCAAAGCGATAACACTGATGCCACCCTGCAGGCCCTGCGGCAATGGCTGAGCTTTTGTTTGAATTGCTGTGTTCGCCACTCCGGGTTGTTTTCGAAGTTGAACTGGGTTTTCAGGCTGAGGAATTTTTTCCAGGCCTTGTTTGTTTGCTTCTTTCCAAAGTCGAGCCTGCTCCTGATTGGTTGTCAGCTCGCTCTGTTTCTGACCATCGCTGGCGGCATCCTTGCGCTGTGTTTTGGGCCCGCAGGAACCGAGCACGGCCAAGGCAAATATGGTTATTACAATGATCGAGTTTTGCATGGCGTCCTCCTTAAGGTCCTTGCGAGCCGTTAGTTGCCGGCCCGCGATAGTTTAGCGCGCGCCAGTTGGGAAAATCAGTGACAGTATCGGTCGAACTCCCGTTGTCATCCGCATCCGCATTAATGTTGATGTCAACCTGATCGTTGTCGTTGTTCCAATCCACCGCCATCCCGCAAACTCCTACAGTCTCGCTTAGGCTGTTGGTGTTTTCCACCAGCGTTCGCGCCATCCCTTCAGAATAATCTGTAATGGCGTTGAAGCTGGCGGGCAACGCTCCATTGGGTTCCGCCGCACCTGCCGCAGCGTAATACAT
>JALZOO010000149.1 GCA_030913905.1 Acidobacteriota bacterium | reverse complement strand
GCTTTCGAAGTTTCGTGCAATCAGTATTTCGCCCAGATGGGCGTCAAGCTGGGACCTGAACGCTTGAAGCGTGCGGCCCAACTGCTGGGCATCGGCGCGTACGACACGCCGGTTGAGGCGTTGCGCGGCCGCAAGTTGCCGGAGATTTGGAACGCCAGCAGCGATGCGGTAAAGCGCGCCCTCGCTCCACGTGAGGCCACAATCGTTACCGGCAAGCAGGTGACGAGATACGACCTGGCGTTGATCGGCTATGGACAGGGTTACGCGGGCCAGATGACAACTTTCCAAATGGCGCTCGCCGCAGCCACGATCGGTAACATGGAAGGCAAACTGATGAAGCCGAAGATTGAGTTTGATCGCGCGCCTGAAGTTTTTAATCAGGTTGTGACACCACAGCAAGCCGCGACCTTGCGCTCAATCATGGGGCTGGTGACGGGGGGACCGAGCGGTACCGCCCGCGGCGTCTTCGCTCCAGTGAAAGCTGCGGGGATAAATACGGGCGGTAAGACCGGCACCGCGCAGAAAGTTGTTCCCGTGTACGATCCAAAAACTGGTGAGCCAAAGACCCGGCGCCGCGTCGAGCGAGACAACCGCGGCAACATTATTCGCGAGTACGAAGAGACGATCATGGACGAGGAAAATCCGCGAATTGACGGGTGGTTCCTGTGCATCGCGCCGTTGGAGAATCCGCAACTGGCGATGGCTGTGATTGTGGAGGGTGGCGGATACGGTTCCAGGTCGGCAGCTCCGATTGCTGCCGCGTTGGTGTTGAAAGCGAGAGACCTCGGCTATTTCAAGGTTGCGGCGCCTCCGCCGGCTCGGCAGCGAACGCCAACACGGCGCCGCCGGACCAATTAGGGGCACAACCCTCAACTGAGTAAACCGTCCCGGAAGGTCAGAGACGTTCCGCACATCAGGCGGCAAAGCCGAGAAAGGTCATCGTTTGACGTTTCGCAGTTTACTGTTCGCTGTTTGCTGATTGCTCGCTGCTGACAAATGAAAAATCGGGCGTCAACACATCTGTTAATCCTTCTCCTGGTCATGATCCTGGAGATTGTCGGCTATTGGGCCGTGCATCGCGCTGCCTTGCTGCGCGGTTATGAAACGTCGCTGATTGGCGCCGTTCGCGACCTGTTGATGTTTGTGCCGCTTGGGATTTTGCTGATTTGGTTTGCGCGGGCTTTCCGATACAAAGGCAACTGGATTCTCTTCACGACCGCGATACTCCTCTTTGCCATGGGCATGTTGATTCAGTACCGGCTCTACAGCGACCCTGAATACAATGCTCGCAACAAGGCGGTCGCACGCCAGCAGAAGATGGAGGCGCTGCGCACGCGATACATCATCGAGAATTACGATCCGGCGAAGAAGCAACTCATGGGGTTGCCTCCGACTCCGGCCCAGGCAATTGACGTCAATCAACTGCCGCGGCGTCCCGCGAACTATTCATTGGGTGACGCGCTAACCTCAAGCTACACCTGGATTCCGATTTTCTCTTTTCTCATATTTGTGGCGTCATACGCTCTCTGCATGCGCGATGGGTTTCTTCTGTGGATACAAAGAAACAGCTTCTTGATTGTCCTTTTAACTTTACTGCCACTCGGTGTCGCAGTTGTTACCTCGAGCGCAGGAAAAGCGCTCGGAAACATGACGCCGTGGGAGCCGTCAAAGATTCCCTTCCTGCTTGGGTTCGCCGGACTCCTGACTGCGCGCTACAAAGACCTGGCAGAGACTTACTGGGGCATACCTCGCGCTCGGGACGTGGTTCCTCTGCTGGTGATGGGAATGCTGCCCTTCGTACCGTTTTTCGCCCTGAAGGATTTTGGACAGATGCTGATCTTCAGCGGCGCGTACACGACGTTGTATTTGGTCGCTGTTCGCCGGTGGCCGCAGCTTCTCTTGTTCGTCGGTTCTCTGTTGCTGGTGATCAGCATTCTGGTTGTCGGGGCGCTACCCAGAAACGTGCAGGAGCAGGTACCTCTGCTGCCGACAATCGCGCGACCGATTCAGGCGATGTTGCCGGATCGGATTCAGCAGCGCTTTCATTTGTGGCTGGCTGCTTTTGATCCGCCGTCTCCGGAAGTCTCATGGTGGAAAAAAGACTACCAGGATGCCCTCAACAGCGACCGCGAACTCAAGGAGCTAGCCGAACAGAGTCCGGCGATGCAGAAGATCGTCAACGTCGATATCTGGTTTGACAAGCTGGCTTTCCAACCAGCGCAGGCTATCTTTGGAATCGCATCGGGAAAAAGCACGGGCAGAGGTCTGGGACTTGGCTTCCCAGAAGTTATTCCAATCGCAGATTCGGACTACATTTACGCGGCAATTGCCGAAGAGACGGGACTCGTGGGCGGCGCAATAGTTATCCTGGCCATCATCGTTTTCGTGATTGCTGGTGTTCGTACTTCCCTCGATGCGCGTGATATGTTTACCAAGCTCTGCGCTGCGGGATTAACAGCTTTTGTGGGTTTTCAGGCGCTGGTCAACATCGGCGGCATCTTGCGCGCGCTACCCATGACTGGAATCACTTTGCCGTTTGTCAGCCACGGTGGATTCAGTCTAATTACCAGCTTCGCAATGCTGGGCATGCTTATGGCGTTTTCCAATCGCAACGCACGCGACAAGGCGGTGGCCCAAAGGCTTCCGAGGCAAACTGAGTCTGGGCTTAAGCTGGAGGCGGTCGAATGAGTCAGCCTGTGAACCATTCAAAAGAAGACTTGCCACTTAAGTCTGCAGCCGTCACCGACCGCGGTCTGAGCCCCAAGCGACCCCTCAACGAAGACTCTTTTTTGGCCGACAGCGATCGCGGCATCTTCGCCGTTGCCGATGGGGTTGGTGGCGCAGAGGCCGGCGAAGTTGCGTCACAAACCGCTATTGAAGTTCTCGATGAAGCTTTCCGTCATCAGCTCGAAGGCGCCGACATCGAAGACCTGATGGAGCTCGCGATTCAGCGGGCAAACGCCTCCATTTATCAGATGGCCCAGGAGCACGCGAAGTTCTCCATGATGGCCACCACCATCGTGGCTCTCCATCTCAAGGGCAACGTTGCCAACATCGGCCATGTCGGCGACTCGCGTCTTTATCGTTTGACGCCGGCGGGCCAACTGATTCGTGAGACTGCTGACCATTCGGTGGTCGAGGAAGAAGTGCGCGCCGGGCGCATGACTGAGGAACAGGCAGCGAACCATCCCAGTAAGAATGTAATTAGCCGTGCGCTGGGAGCCGAATCCGATGTCGAAGTGGACATGAAAGTGATCGAAGTCGATGACGGCACCCAGTTCCTCCTGTGCACCGACGGCATTACACGCCATATCCCCGATCACGAGTTAAGACAGGTGTTGCTGGCCTATGACGTTCTAACCGATGCGTGTGCTGAGTTAAAACGGCGCTGTTTCGACCGTGGCGCTGAAGACAATTTGACCGCTGTCTTGATTAGCGTTGGTACAGCCATTTCCGCAGCAGCCCGGGCCGAAGACCTCGATAAAACAATCTCACCGGAAACCACTCGTGTGCCGGTATTGAGCGCCGCGCAGGCTCCTGTTGAGGACACAACCGCGTCGTTTGTGCCGCCCTCGCGTAAGGCGTTTCCCGCGGTTTTGGCAGCCGATGCGGACAGCGGAGTCGACACGCCGCTGAATATTGGGACGCCAACTCAGTCGAGAGGAGGCGTTGAACGAACCATGACGCGCTTGTTCTTATTGGTTCTCTTTGTTTGCGCGCTCGCCGGAGCATTCTACGCGGGCCGCCGATACCGCGGACAAATTCCCTATATCGACCAGGGCCAGCTTGCTGTCGCCGAGATGTCGCCTTCGCCGGCTGAAGATCCGTTGCTGAACTTCGAGCGGATGCGGCGTGACGTTGATGCAGATCCGAATGCCTGGCTCGGGAATGGTCTAAAGACTGAACTGACAAGGCAGGGTATTCAGAACCCTTTAGACTCTGCAGATCCGGCGTTCCTGTATCTCTACGGCCGTGCGTCTTTACTCACCGGCAAGAACGAAGAAGCGGCGAAGGCGTTTGAAGCCGCGATCGCAAAAGCTGACCTCAACCCCTCGGCGGCTAATGCCACGCTGCGAAGAGAAGCCACGTTGGGGCTGTCCGCTGTGGCTCTGAAGTTAGACTCGGCAAGACCGGCAGCATTGACGCGCCTCGATGAGATAAGCCGGACGACTTCATCACCGTCCATTTCGCCGGCCGGCTCCCCGTCTGCGGCGCCTGGTTCCCCCTCCAGTTCCCCGTAAGTCGCCTGCCCCTGCGGACGCATCTAAACAGGCGACGTTTGCGCGTGAAACAATGCCAGATCTCAAGCTACAACAAAGCAGGCTCGACGGTCGTTACGACGTCATTGAGTGTCTAGGCCGCGGCAGCTATGCCGAAATTTACGTAGCACACGACAATGCCGCGCCAGAGGGAACGCCGACGACTGTCGTAATAAAGGCACTGAACACATACCTGCAGGACACACCTGATTTCGATCTGGAACGCACGTTGGTAGAGAATTTTCAGAACGAGGCAGTGGCGCTCGATCGAGTGCGTCATCCAAATATCATCAACCGGCTGGGTCACGGCACCGCCATCGATTTGGCCGGCACGACGTTTCATTACATTGTGCTGGAATACCTTCCCGGCGGCGACATGGCGGCCATGTCACGCAGTCATCAATTGCCAATTGATAAGGCGCTTTTCTATCTCGAGCAAGTCTCTTCGGGATTGGCGCACGCTCATGCTTGCGGCGTCATTCATCGAGACATCAAGCCGCAGAATCTGTTGCTTAACGCTGACCGCCGCATCGTCAAAATCGCCGACTTCGGCGTGGCGCGTCTCGAAGCCACTGAAGGTGTCATCACACGCGTCGGCACAAACATCTATTCGGCGCCGGAACATAACCCATTGGTCCAGACGGGACCGTTGGACACTGGAACGCTCCACATCCGGAGGGACCAGGTCACACCGGCAGCAGATATTTATTCTTTGGCGAAGACTACGTACACGCTCCTGGTCGGTGACTCGCCGCGGCGATTCGCACAACATCCGATACGCGAGTTACCCGAGACCATCAGTAATCACTATTGGTCTGGGCCGGTTCTTCGCGTACTGGAAAAAGCCACGCAAACGCGTCCGGAGAATCGCTACCAAACAGTTCAGGAATTCTGGGACGATCTGGCTGAGGCAGCTCTTCCGCCTACGACACCACTGCCCGGACGCGACGTTGATGCGCGGCGCCGGCCCAGCGCAGATTTAAACCTGGTACCTAAGACAGTAATCCAGGCGCCACCCGAGGCGCGCTTCGCACCGGTCAGCGCCGAATTCGGTGAACCGCAAGGGGCCGGACAATTTCCCGACGATGAGACTGGATACGCCAAGTCGCGCCCCGCTCCAACCTATCCAACAACTTCTCGTGTTGAGCCGGAGCGACGTCCTAAAATCGTCGTTCCCGTGAGTGAGCTGGAGGCGCGAAGAAATGAGAAGGAGTTTGTACAACGCGCGCCATTGACGAATCAACGAGCATCCACCCTGCCTGTCGCGACGCCGCCAAGAACTCCGGGGCACAAACGACGTCCGGTTCCGTCACGCCGCTCACGTTCGTTTCTGGTTGCCGCACTTCTTATCGCGGCATTTGTAGGAATGTTATTGGCGACGCACAGATACGTGACGTCGCAATGGAATCCTTTTGTAGGCATCACCCGGCTTGGTGACGTTTTTGTAATCGGCAAGGAAGGTGTTACAACAACTGACGTTCGGTTACGCTCTGATGCAAGTACGGCCAACCCGCCGGTTGGGTTGGCGGAAAACGGCTCGCGGGTGAAGATTCTGGCGACCGAAGACAACTGGTACGAAGTGCAAGTGCTTCAGCATGGTCGGGCGAAGACGGATCCATTTACTTCCGACCGCGGCTGGATCAACAAGCGGTTTGTAAGATTTGATTAATTGATCGGGTTTGGTTCTTAGGCTGTGTCGCTAGTTCTTTGTCCTTTGTTCTTTGTCTTTGGTTCTTTGACTTTGATCTTTGTTGAGAGCCACGTACAAAGTTCTAAGTACAAAGCACAAAGAACAAAAAACCAAGGACAAAAACCAACGGCCCAGGCCAAACCAAAGATGCATCATTTCACTATTCACGATTTACGATTTACTATTCACTAACCGATGGGCCTACTTGAATCAATTAGAAAATGGATTGACGGTGAAACCGGCGAGGATCTGCTCGAAGAAGCTGACGAGCACTCGAAGCCGCGCCGCATTTGGGAAGAGTTTCTGGTAAAGATCGCGCGCGAGGTTGAAGCCGTGATGCAGCGCGAGATGTTTACCCCGCCGGGTGGTCCAACCTATATTCCGCGCGAGTATGTCGTCTACCTCAGTCCGGACGACGACAAAGACTGGCAGGGCGACAAACGCCGCGGCCTCGAGCAGGGTCTTTTCCACGTTCTCTCAGAACGCGCCAAGGAGCTGAGCGGCTCAACGCATCTCGCTACCAAATCTTTCGCAGTTGAACTGCGTGTGGACGGGACGCTGGAGAAGGGTCAGTTTCGTGTGCAGGGCGTGTGGGACGAAACGGAAAGCGGCCACACGCAGGTAACGCCGCGAGTAAGCCCCGCAAAGGCTGCCTCGCCCGCGGTGAACTTGAATGACACGGTGCGTGAGCGAGCAGACTGGAACACGGACGACAGCGAGCGCGGTGAAGTCAGCGAACAAACTGTCGTGCGCCCGCGCATCCAGGAGCTTTATTCGATTGAGGTTTGGATAGACGGCGTGCGTGACGCGGTGGTTCCAATCACGAAGCCGGAGATCACAATCGGAAGAGGCTCACGTTCGATCACCGTTGACCTGCCGTTGAAAGGTGATCCGGAAATCAGCCGCGTTCATGCCGTACTCACGCGCGAAAACGATGGCCGCTACTGGCTGGTTCCGAAAGGCCGCAACCCCACACTCGTCGCCGGCCGCGAACTGCCCCGCGAAGAACGCGCCGAAGTCCAGGCCGATCAAAAGATCGCGATCTGTAACTTCGTCCTCAGAATCCAACCGAAGTAGATCTCATTAGCACCGGGCTTCAGCCCGGTGATCACGGAAGCAGCTGAATTCCTTGCATCGAGCACCAACCCAATCCGTGTCTGGCGACTCGAGTCCCTCTCATTAGCACCGGGCTTCAGCCCGGTGATCACGGAAGCAAAACTTTCGGCTAACCGTTTCCGGTGCTAATGAGAGGGGGTTTAGGTTTGTCGAGTTCCAGCCACGGCGGATTGCGCAGGCGTTAATTCACCTATCAACTCTGTGAGTAGCGGGATGTCTCGTGAGGAATCGAGGTAGTTCTTGCCTAGCATCTTCAGGAAGCGGCGTTCCTTTGTTTCACCATTCAATTCCTTCAACAGCGCGCGACAAAAGGCGGCGACCACTTGAGGCTCGAATTGCTTGCCGGCGTTGTGACGCAGGTCTTGCACTACGTCCGGAAAAGGTCGCCGACCTTTGTAAGGACGATCCGTAGTCATGGCATCAAACGAATCGGCAAGGCTAACGATCTTTGCGCCCATGGGAATTTGTTTGTCCGTTAATCCGTCGGGATACCCGCGGCCATCGAGACGCTCATGATGGTATTTCGCCATTAGGGGAATGTCGGCATAAGGATGATGAATCGGTGACAGAATCTCAAAGCCCGCAGTGGGATGGCGATTAAGTTCGCTCGACTCTTTCGCATCGATCTTGTAGGGAGCGTTGATGATCTTGCGCTCGACCACCAGCTTGCCAATGTCGTGAAGATAGCCCGCGATCGCTATTCCCTCCACTTCGTTCTCACCCCAACCCATCTCGCGCGCAATGATTTCGCTGTACTTACCAACGCGCTCGGAATGCCCCTGCGTGTAAGTGTCTTTGACGTCGATGGCCGCGGCGAAGGCGCGCACTGTGTCGCGATAGATGGCGCGCAAGTCGTCATAGAGCTGGCGGTTCTCTTCCGCCTGGTGCTTCACTTCGGCGAGCAGACGATGCTGGTGAATGCCGACGCCGATGTGTCGCACCATCGCGCGTATGACGTCAATATCTTCCGCCGTAAAAGGATCACCGCTCGCCTTGCCTCCGAGTAGAACCA
>JALZOO010000132.1 GCA_030913905.1 Acidobacteriota bacterium | reverse complement strand
AAAACGATCCACTAACTCACACTAATCGACACTAACCTTCCTTCGTGAACTTTCGTGTAATTCGTGGATCGTTTTTGTCTTCTTACCTCCTCATCGCTTAACTAAACTTTTGCATTTCCGTTGATCTGGCCCATCACGCGTCACCATTGACTGTAGTCGTGATCCGCAAATAAAGTCCGCCACGCATTCTAAGTTACCTCGTCGTTCACGTGCGACGCGCTTTTCATGCACTCAAGGTGACTGAATCATCGTGCAACCTAATTTGATCGAACCCCATCGCAGTCACTTGCAAGTCATTCCTGTAGGGTTGTAGCAATCCTCGTCTCTTCAACCTCACATCAATCCCAGCAAAACCTACTTCAAGAAGTACCGTTGTCGAGTTGTGTCTTTTGTAAGCGTGGACTTGTGTCGTTGAACGCCTACCCCAGCTCGAATCAATGTTGACTAACAAGCGTGAAGCTTGCTCAGAGCGCAATAACGCTGGAGGCACTATGTCACGGAAAAGACACTATTCAGCCAACTAAGAAAAGGTCAGCCAACTAAGAAAAGGATCCCCATGAGCTTTACCAGAACCGCGCCTCCGCGTTCCCTCAAATGCAACGCCTCATACCTAACAATTCTTTCAACTCTTCGTTTCAGTCCGCGATACCGTCTCTGGGCGCTGCTCATGGGATGTGGATTGCTGATCCTTGGCTGCGCTTCCGGAACACGCGCACAAAGCATTCAGCATACCGAGAACCGCGCCGACCAGGCGTTGCGCAGCGATCGCCGGGTTGATCCTTCAACCCTGGGAATGAGCCTGAGCATTCCACTGGGTGGTTATCCTGGCAGAGCGGGGACGGACCTACCCATCACGCTCAACTACTCATCGAAGGTTTGGCGGCTTAACCACGTGCAATCGTGGGAAGCAACAGGCGGATTAAAGACGCAGACGGAAGCGTTGTTTGCGGAACATTCGACGGCGGGTTGGACCTCCAGCCTGGGCGTGCCGCGCATCGATTGGCAAGCCGAAGAGCAACCGTATGACTCGGTAACCAAACAGCCCATCTGCGTGGATTGCGCGACCACGCCGCCGCAAGATCAGTGGCGCTACATCTATCGCATCTGGGTGCACCTGCCCGATGGCTCAGCTCACGAGATGCGCAAGGATGATGTCCCACACAGTTACTACGGACGCGACTTTACCGGGGTCTATTATTCGGTGGATAGCTCGCGGCTGCGCTTTGAGACGGCCACCAATACTCTCTTTCTCCCGGACGGCGGCCGCTATTTCTTCGGCGCGAAAGTCTACGCGCGGCAAGACGCCACGCAGTTTGTTGACCGCCACGGCAATACACTCTCTTACAATTCCGCCACCCGGCAATGGACTGATACTTTAGGCCGAGTCATCAGCGTGCCCTTTCCGGCAGCTCCGGCGGCAGGCTATACGTCCTACGTTCTGCCGGCGGTCAACGGCTCGACTCTCACTTACAGTCTGCGTTGGCAAAACCTGACCGACGTGCGCACCGATCCGTCGCAGACTCTGCGTTACCCGGGTGATCGTAATTTTAATGAGCCGCCGCAAACGCTCTCGCCCAGCCTGTTCACTACCAGCGGCAACAACCGGGTCTGCGCAATGGCCATCTTTGATCCAGTCGTGCTAAGCGAGATCATTCTGCCCAACGGCCAGTCGTATCGCTTCACCTATAACATCTGGGGCGAGATAGATAAGGTCTACCTGCCCACCGGCGGCTACGAGCGCTTTCGCTACGACAAGGTAGAAACAGCCAGCATTGTCACAGGCATCTACAAACAAACGAATCGGGGCGTAGTGGAGCGCTGGGTCAGCGTGAACGGGACCGGCAGCGATGAAGCGCGCTGGCAATACAGTGCAGCCACGCCCCTGAATGCATACTTCAAGGTCACCACCATCGCGCCCGACCTGACTTACAACGAGCGACTGATCCAGAGAGGCAGCGGGAGCTCTACCATCAACTATGGGTTTGATAGTGCGCTGGTCGGCACGGCCTACGACGAGCGGGCGTTTTCCTCGACAGGAGTGATGCTGCGGCGCACACTTACCGAATACACAGTCTCCGGCCCCACCCCCGGAGGCGAGTCCACGGCCACGCGTGACCCACGGGTCACGAAACAAATTTTGATCGCGCTTGATACGGGCGGCAATGCGCTCGCGGCAGCCGGCACGATGCAATACGACGCCGACCTGAATACGACTGCTACCAACTCGTATGACTATGCTTCAGTAGATGAAACAACGGCGCAGACCGGAGCCATCGGCTCGATTCCTTTGGGCACTCTGGTGCGCACTCAGGAAGCGACTTATCTGGTTAACGATCCGGCCATCGATGCCGGCACCAAAGATGCTTATCGAGCTCGCAATCTGGTGGGCTTGCAAACCTCGGGTCGGGCCAGGAATGCCGCCGGATCGATTGTGGCGCAGAGCGAGGTGAAGTATGACGAAGCTG
>JALZOO010000120.1 GCA_030913905.1 Acidobacteriota bacterium | reverse complement strand
GGCACTCCTACAGAGCCAAACTTCACTTTGTCGCGTTCCGGAGGAGAAGAATGTGTCACAGGACTCGTCTCAGTCATTCCGTATCCCTGGCGGATGTCGCAGCCGAGCCGGTCCATGCAAGCGCGCGTTAGCGTTTCATCAAGCGGCGCCGCCCCGGAAAAAATAGTTTTGAGTTTCGGTAACTTGTAGTTGTCGATCACGGGATGCTTTGTGAGTGCGAGCACGATCGGCGGCACCAGATGGGCCAGAGTCACACCATGATCCTGGACCGTTTGCAGGAAGGGCTCCAGCTCGAAACGCGGCATCGTCACAATCGTTGAACCTTTGTATAGTCCAAAATTTAGAACGACGACCAGACCATAGATATGAAACAAGGGCAGGATACAAATCAGTGTGTCGTTCTCGGTAAAATACTTCAGCCCTTCCATCTGGCACATGTTTGCCACCAGATTGTGGTGCGTGAGCATAACGCCCTTTGGCAGACCGGTAGTGCCGCTCGAATAGGGAAGTGCAACCAAGTCTTCAAGAGGATTGATGTGAACGTCCGGAATGTTTCCGTCGCCTTCCAGAAGGGAACTGAACGGAGTTGCGCCGTCGAGATCACCGCCCGCTTTTTCGAACACGAATAATTCTTCTATGTTGGCTTGAGCCGCGGCAGCTTTTGCTTTCGCCATGCACTGGCCGACGGTGACCAGAAATCTTGCGCCGGCATCTTTGAGTTGATGAGCAATCTCGTTTTCCGTATACAGCGGATTGACGGTCGTGATTATGCCGCCCAGTGAAGCAACTGCATGAAACACGATGGCGTATTCAGGGACGTTGGGACTGAGTACGCCAAACACGTCTCCTTTTTTGAATCCACGGGCCGCAAGACTGCCGGCGACTTGGCGAACCGATGTGGCGAGCTCAGCGTAGCTTATTGAACGCCCGGTCGGTCCATCGATTAAAGCAGGCTTGTCGCCACGTGCTTCCGCTTTTTCCAGTACAAACGGAGTTATAGGAATCTCGGGAATGGTGACTGCCGGGAAGGGGGAACGAAAGATCATAAGTTTGGAGCACGGTGACCTATCACCGCGTTGTTATCGCTTCTTCAAGCAGATGAATTTGAAGTAGTCCGGAAACCGGGGCCAGCGAATTGTCGTCACACTGAAAGCGGGCATACATTAACAGGTGACCGGCCCTCGACGAAAGTTTATAGTGGCGCAGACTTCAGCCTAAAATTAGACGGGCGTAGCGCCACAGACCGAAGGCCGCGTAACTTCAGAACCGATGCCCCAACCACGCCCCCTAAATATCATTTGCCTGGCCACCTATTTCAAAGGCGGCGACTTCATGCGCGAGTGCAAGCGCCTCGGTTGTCGCGTCGTCCTGATCACCAAAGAAAAAATGCTCAAGGAAGACTGGCCTCGCGACAGTCTCGACGATCTGATCGCCGTGCCGAACGATGCCGGCCCACCGCTTTTGATCGATCTGGCAGCATTTCTGGCGCGGAAAGTAAAACCGGATCGAGTTGTCGCGCTGGAGGAGTTTGACGTAGTTACTGCCGCTTTGATTCGCGAGCATTTCTGTCTTCCGGGCATGAACAGCTCGATTGCCAAAGGCTTCCGAGACAAGTTGACGATGGCGGTGAACGCGAAGGCGGCCGGTCTGGACGTTCCCGATTTCGTGACGCTCATTAACGAAGCAGACATTGCAGAGTTTATGGAACGGGTACCGCCACCGTGGATCATCAAACCACGTTCAGACGTTTCGGCTATAGGCATTCGTAAGGTTGAAACTGCCGAAGAGGTTTGGCGCGCCCTTAATGAGATGAATGAACGCGAGAGTTTGCGTGAGCGAGGGTCTTATTATTTGTTGGCACAATTTATTGCGGGCGAGGTCTTTCACGTTGATTCGATCGTCAATAACGGCCGTGTGGTTTTTGCCGGGACGAACCGGTATGGTCGCCCGCCAATGCAAGTGGCGCATCAAGGCGGAGCCTATGTCTCGCGTAGCGTCATGCGCGGCTCAGACGAAGAAAAGAAACTGCTGTCAGCAAATCGCACGCTGGTAAAGGCGCTGGGATTGAAAAAAGGCGCGGCCCACGCTGAGTTCATCAAGAGCAACGCTGATGGAAAGCTTTATTTTCTTGAGATTGCTGCACGAGTAGGTGGAGCTTACATCGCCGAAGTTTTGGAAGCAGCTTCCGGCCTGAACCTGTGGCGCGAGTGGGCGAAGATAGAGATTTCAGACGACTCGCTTGAGAAACCAGACGGTAACGGAAGGCTCAAACTTTCCCAGACAAAGCCGAGCCGAAGAGAATACGCAGGCATAGTGCTTTCGCTCTCCAAGCAGGAGTATCCCGACACCTCGGCCTACGACGATCCGGAAATTGTCTGTCGCGTGAAGAAGCGCCACCATGCGGGATTGATTGTGCGGTCCAAAAAGCTGCAGCGTGTTGAGGAGTTGCTGGAACAGTACAGCCACCGTTTCTCCGAAGATTTCGTTGCTGTGGTTCCGCCGCTCGAGAAAGCGGAATGATGTCGGCCACAGATGAACACGAATTCACGCGGCTAAAAACGTTCTTGTCGTTTGATTACGACCCTTCCCAAACAAGATTGAACAGTCTTATCCGTTTGTATCTGCGTTCATCTGTGGCTGATATCTTACTTCAGGTACTTATCAAACCAACCCACCACGTTTTCGTACCATAACTTTGAATTCTGCGGCTTAAGAATCCAGTGTCCCTCGTCCGGATACAGGATCAATTTCGACGGTACACCCTGTCGCTGAAGCGCTGTGAACAGCTGCAGACTCTCGGTATAGGGCACGCGGTAATCAAGCTCGCCCGCAGTTACGAGAGTCGGCGTATTGAAGTTGCGAACAAATTTGTGTGGAGACCAGCGGGCATACATGGCGGGATTGCTCCATGGCGTACCCTTAAACTCCCATTCAGGAAACCAGAGTTCCTCGGTCGCACCGTACATGCTCTCGAGGTTGTAAACCCCGGCGTGCGAAACAAGGGCCTTGAAGCGAAAACGCGGATCGTTGTTATGACCTAAGATCCAATCAACCATGTAACCGCCATACGAACCACCGGCACCACCGATACGCGTGCGGTCGGTATAACGATGCCGCCGCAACACTTCTGCGATTCCATTTTTCAAATCAATGAAGACTTTCCCAGCCCAGTCGCCGCTAATGTCGTTGGTAAACTGCTGGCCGTAGCTTGTCGATCCGCGCGGATTAGGCATGAACACGGCATAACCAGCGTCGGTGAAGACCTGCGGATTCCAACGATAGCTCCAACTGTTGTTCCACGCGCCTTGCGGTCCGCCGTGTATCAGGACCACGAGGGGATATTTCTTATTCGCATCGAAGTTGGTCGGCTTCAACATGAAGCCGTGGACCTTCGCGCCAACCGCTCCGGTCCATTCCATCTCTTCTGCGGCCTTCAGTCCGTAGCGAGACATTAGTTCATCGTTCACTTTGGTTAATGCCATCACACTGCTTCCATCGTTGTTCGCACGATAGATTTCGGGCGGCATCGCCAGGGAACTGTTGGCAAAGACGAAGGTGCCGTCGGGCGCTACTTGCAATCCACCGGCGGACACGCCGGCGACGACTTTCTGAGCCGCGCCGCCGTTGATTGGCACCCTATAGACAGGAACACGGCCACGTTCGCCGGCGGTAATGTAGATGGAGGAGCTATCCGGCGACAGGACGATCTCTTCAACACTCAAATCAAGAGTTTTGGCCAGTTCCATACTGGCGCCGCTGGCGCGGTCGTATCTCATCAGCCGCCAACGATCAGCTTCAAATCCCGCCGTCGGCTGCGATCGATAAAGAATATATCTGCCGTCTTCCGTGTAAGTGGGACTGTCTTCGTAGCCTCTGTTGCGCGAGGTAATATTTTTGGCCGCGCCTCCAGTTACGGGAACGACATAGATGTCGCTATTGGTGGAAATGGCCTCGACCTTGTCGGGGTTGCGAAGGTAGGTGAGCTCTCTCGAATCCGGCGAGAAGGCGTAATCAACATCACCCGCTGTCGCATACGGCGGGGCATCGAAATCACCCGGCGTCAGATCGCGCGCTTCACCACCTTTGCTTGAGACAACGAAAGTGTGCGTCCGTTTCACGTTGCGCAGTTCGTTCCAGTGCCTGAACAACAGACGATCCGTGACCAGCGCCTTGATCTTACTTTTTTCCGCAGCTTCGTCTTTGCGGCGATTGCAGTCGTCGTTAGTGCAGTCTGGATAGACGTCGGAAGTGAAGGCCATCAATCTGCCGTCCGGGGACCAGACTGGTCCAGACGCGCCGGTGGAAATCTTCGTCACCTGTTCCTTGTCGTCGCCATCGTCATCCATCACCCAAACCTGGCCGCCGGTTACGTACGCAATCTTTTTGCCGTCCGGCGACCATCGGGGTGAATTCGCGGAACTGTCCCCTCGCGTCAATTGCTTCATAGGGCCGCCGCCCGCGGGCATTACGTAGATGTGGGTTAAGGTGCGGTTGGCATCGAAATTTACGTCGCCGATGGTGAAAGCAACCTGACGCCCGTCAGGCGACAGTTGTGGGTCGCTAACTCGACGAACCTTAAGCAACTCTTCAATTGTGAAGCGGCGATTCGGTTGAGCGTGCGCCACAGACGCGAGCGAAAGCAAAGCGATAGTCAGAGCGATGACGAAGCGTTTCATATAGCCCCTCAGGTTTGGTTTGCAGATTGTTGGGAAAGCGCCGATATTATTGCACCAAACACTGACCAGCGCACGTGGACTTGTCAGTACCACCCGCGGCGTGGGTGGTTGATACGTCTTTACCGCAGGGATTACTGACCACGCCTTACATCATGACCCGCCGAATCATTGTTGGACTTCTCAAGTTTGCAATGCGCATCTACTTCCGGCGCGTTGAGGTGGTTGGGCTGGACCACGTACCGCGTCGAAGTCCGGTGATCTTCGTTCTCAATCATCCTAACGCCCTGGTCGATCCCGCCGTCCTTTTATGTCTTGCGCCTCGCAGCGTTTCTTTTCTGGCAAAATCGCCTTTGTTCCGCCTTCCGGTGCTTGGTTATTTCGTGCGGGCCCTCGACTCGCTTCCGGTGTATCGACATCAGGACCAGGGCGAAGACGTCTCAAAGAACCGCGAAATGTTTGTTGCTGCGCGCAACCTGCTTAAACGAGGTGGCACCATCGGCATTTGTCCAGAAGGCGTTTCACACAACGAGCCGCGCCTGAAACCAATTAAAACCGGCGCCGCGCGAATCGCGCTGGGCGCCGTTTCCACTGGCGAAGTAGCAGACCTGAAAATCGTTCCGGCGGGCCTTTACTACACTTCGAAGACGAAGTTTCGTAGTTCTGCATTGCTCTATTTTGGAAAGCCGATCGAAGTGACCGCCGTCGAGATGGAGTCGGATGGGAACCTGCCGCGCGCCGCCGTGCGGGAGCTATCGAATGAGATCGAGGCAGCGTTGCGTGAAGTGATGCTCGATGCAGAGCATGAAGAGGCACTACCGGCAATCACGCGAGCTGAGAGAATTTTTTCTTCGGAAGCAGACGAGGAGGATGATGAGAGTCTAGCGGAAGAGTTGCAGCTTCAACAACGATTCATCAAAGCCTACTCGGTGTTGCGTGACCACAGTCCGGAACGGTTACGCAAACTCGAGGTGCGGATGAGTCGCTTCGAAGAGGAATTGACGCAGGCGGGAGTCGATCCCGACGATCTTTCGCCGCCACCCTCTACCCTGCATGTGTTCTGGCATTTGATCACCAGGGTCTTGCTGTTCCTCTTGTATGTGGCCCCGGCTGCGCTCGGCGCTGCGGTCCACTATCCTGCATATCGTTTAGGCGGTTACCTGGCCACGACATTTTCTCGCGCTGAAGAAGACGTGATTTCGACCATCAAGATCATCTCCGCGATACTTCTTTTTCCGCTGACCTGGCTGGTTGCGGCGGCGGTGTTATTTAAGTTGCTTGGTTGGAGGTATTCATTGATCGCACTAGTCGTGCTGCCATTGTCAGGCTACATCGCGATCAGGTTTTTCGAAGGTCTCGATAAGTTTCTCGGCAGCCTGCGAGCACTGCTCTTCTTCCTGATGAGGCGCAGGTTCTTTGTGCGGCTACTGGCTGAACGCAGGGCCATCCGCAGCGAGATCCTTGCACTTGGCGAAGAGACCGCGATGCTGGGCCAATGAAGCTTGGGTTTTTCGTGGCGTGGGGAAGGGGGGAATTGTCTAAACGCCAGCTAGTTAGCTATTTCTTGCGTGCTTTTGATCCTGAACTCTTTGAGCTTTTCGATGCGCTCTTTTTCCTGCCGCCGGATGCCCTGACTGTTCTGCCTTTGCGGCCTTCGCTTTGAATTCGTCCAGCTTTCATCAGGTTTTCATAACTGCCCCGGACGACGTTTCGGGCCACTTTTAGCGACTCTGCCAGTTCGCGCTCGCTGGGAAGATAACTGCCGACGGTCATAGCACCCGACTCGATCAGGCCAGTCAGTTGTTCCGTTATCTGCTTCGTCATGGATTCCGGCCGCTTGCGGTTGACACGTATAGTGGTTTTCACTCTAACTCCCTCCTGCTCTTCTACAATTGTCTCGGGGTAAGTTGAATTCTATTCACCCATCATTGATGTGTCAACACACAATCAACCAACTGGGTCCATATGCGATGTTATAAATGGACCAACTTAATTAGTTTTGGATTGCACCGTGCTTGCGGAGGATTTCGAGTGTGCGTTCCAGTGGAAGCGCTTCTACAGTGCGGCCGCGTCCCGAGACGGTCGTTGCGCGAAACATTGAGTTATAGACCGCCTCTTCCGTGGCTTCAATGACGGCAAGAAACAATGGCGACATTGCGTCATTTGTCAGAAGTTTCACATTGCGAGTGGAATTAGCCGCGGCGGGATTGACCGAAGGTTTGATTCTGGTTTCAGCCGAGGTTGAAAACGCGATGGCATAGTCTCCGCTCCCGTTGGTTGCGGCGGCTCCAGTTCTGCCCAGACCCAACATCGAGCGGGCGCCCATTCGTTTGAGATTGCGAGCATCGACGGGCGCGTCTGTGGCAATAACGACAATGACAGAACCATCCGCTTTACACCGGCTCAAATCTATTTGGAGGTGACGACCCCTGGGCTGACACTGACTTAACTGCGTGCCCAGTTGTTCCTTCAAAAAATACCGGCCTAATTCCTGCCCCACCGGCGCGCCATTGATTGTCAGCACGCCACCGTAATTTGTTTGGACGAGAACACCGACCGTATAGCCGCCGAGACTGGATGGTAACTTTCTAGACGACGTGCCAATTCCCCCTTTGAACCCAAAAGCCACGGTTCCCGTTCCCGCTCCGACTGATCCTTCTTCTACTGGGCCGCCTTTAGCGTTTTTCAGCGCAGCGAAAACATCGTCGCGCGTGATGTGCCGCCCGCGAATGTCATTTAGATAGCCATCGTTTGTTTCAGCCACGACGGGATTGACTGATTGGACGTCCTCGTTACCAGGCAGTCCCAGCATGAAGTCAAGCAATGCGTCGGCAACTCGAGGCACGCTGAGTGTGGATGTGAGAAGAATGGGGGTCTCTATCTCGCCCAGCTCATCGACCTGGGTCGAGCCCATAAGTTTTCCGAATCCGTTGCCTACAAAAACCGCTCCCGCAACCTTGTCGCGAAAAAGATTTCCACTGTGGGGCAGGATAGCGGTGACGCCCGTACGAATATTTTCGCCGCGAACGATCGTGGCATGTCCCACTAATACTCCGGCGACATCAGTAATCGAATTGAGAGGGCCGACCGGAAGTACCCCGACTTTTACACCAGCCTCACGAGCGCGAGGTCGCGACGTGTTTTGCAATAGCAACGGGTAACTAAAAGGATTGGCGAAGTGTTGAGCGGTTAAGATCAGGAGCAGAAATCCTACCGCGAGGTTGACGGGTTTGGCGGTGAGACGGCGCTTCATAGGGTTAGCTGAAGAAGATCGCGATGAGCGCAGGAATTGTGAGCCACAACAAACCCTTCACTAAAAAAAACATAAACCCCCAGAAGCCGAGTTTTTTGATCCAGTTCTTCTTCATCGTTTAAGACTCGCGCAACCAAATTTCGTCCTGGTGAATTTGAATCACGCGTCTCGTCAGGAGTGAACGAAGAAAGATGTACATCACCCAGCACTCAACTGCAAATACAGGAAAACCCAAATAGCCCAGAACGGGCATTTCGAATATTTTTATGTTGCCGAAAAAGGGAACAGTGTAAGTCCATTTCGAGATCGCCCAGTAGTTCCAGAATTCCCACAGAATACCGCACCAGCCGCCCCCGGCCAGGAGTGCGAACAGGCGTCTGTAATTTCCGTCGCTAACGTCGCCGGTGATCGAAGGAAGACCGCGCAAGTAGTTAATAGGATCTAAAAGAAGGATGAAGGATAGCCAGATCACCGGCGCCAGCCACGCTGAGATCACAACGACGGGCATGATTACGGCAATCGCGCCAATTAACATGAGCACCCAAAGCGCAGTGTGTGATAGCCGCAGTCGACTAAATGTGGGCAGCCGTTTGAAGATTGTTTTCGCAAAGATTTCGGCGGTCAAGAACATTGCTGGAAAAATTGTTGCGAAGGCCCAGTCGTACCCGACTCGACGCAAGTATGGATTTGGCTCCAGGTTGTGATAATGCCACCACAACTCCGTGCTGGATCTCCAGAAACGCGGAGCATTATAGAACTCGAAAATCCACCAACAGACAATTGATACAAGAATCAGAATTACCAATTCAAGTCGATCAGTAATGATCAGTGAACGGCCCGAAAGTCTTAGTAATACTGCGTCGGCGAGTAGTATGTACCCGGTCCAAACGATCGGTGTAAACCAGCGGCCAACGATAATGTTGTCCGAGAAGAGCAGCACTTCAGCGACCAGGATTATCGCTAGCCCGACGTAGCCTTGCAGTTTCATAATGATCTAACAGCTTTCACGGAATCCGGTCGGAAGAGTTTATATTAAGTCGAACGACTGGAGTGTTATCTTAAAAGCAATATGACATGGTTAATTATTCACGGCCATTTTTACCAGCCGCCTCGTGAGAATCCCTGGACCGGAGAGGTGGATGTAGAGGCTACTGCCGCACCGTTTCACGACTGGAATGAACGCATTCACGCGGAATGTTACCAGCCAAACACCGCGGTGAAAGTGCCCGGCCAAACTCCGGGCGAGGAACGAATCGTCAACAACTACGAACTGATGAGTTTTGATTTTGGTCCAACCCTACTCACCTGGCTGGAACGACAACATCCCGACACTTACGACCAAATAATCGCTGCCGATGCCGAGAGCGTGAGGCGACGCGGAGGACACGGAAACGCCATCGCCCAAGCTTACGGTCATGCAATCCTGCCGCTTTGCAACGGACATGATCAGCGCACACAGGTGCGTTGGGGCGTGGCTGACTTTCGCCATCGTTACAAACGCGAACCGGAATCACTGTGGCTTCCGGAGACGGCGAGCAACGACGACGTGTTGGACCTGCTTATCGATGAAGGTCTGCGGTTTGTGATTCTGGCTCCGCATCAGGTTAAGCGAGTGCGGAGTAGGACAGGCATTCTTGCCTGTCCCGACAAGTCGGAAAAGATCCAGGCAGAAGATGAGTGGCAGGATGTCGCTGGCGGAAAGATCGACCCCAGCGTTCCTTATAGTTACTTCCATCGCGACAAGTCCGGCCGCAGTATCGCAGTGTTCTTTTACGATCCTAGGTTGGCCCAGGCAATTGCATTTGAGCAGGCTTTGAGCTCGAGTAGTTCGCTTGTCGAACGATTTGCGCGAGCGGCCGGCAAGGATGGCGAGTTGATCAATGTTGCGACAGATGGCGAAAGCTATGGCCACCATCATAAGTTTGGCGAGCTGTGTTTGGCCCATGCGCTGGAGATTGATGCGCCGGCGCGCGGTTTTCGAATCACGAACTATGGCCAGTATCTGGACGAACACTCGCCGGTGTCTGAAGTCGAGATTAATGCAGGTGATGAGGGGAAGGGTAGTTCCTGGAGTTGCGTCCACGGTATAAGCCGTTGGAGCAGCGATTGCGGGTGTCACACCGGCGGTGAAGCAGGTTGGAACCAGGCGTGGCGGACTCCGTTGCGGAAAGCCCTCGACTATTTGCGTGATGAAGCGGCAGTTCACTTTGAAGCGACGCGCGGAGAATTATTCGTCGATCCGTGGATTGCTCGCGACGATGCTATTGAGCTTTTGCTTGATCAAGCGAGTTCTCGCGAAGCGTTCATAGGGAACCATGCGCCGCGCCCACTCGCGCCGGCTCAGCAACAGAGAGCACTGGTCTACCTCGAGATGCAGCGAAACCTTCTATTGATGTACGCGAGCTGCGGATGGTTTTTTAATGATATTGCCGGCATTGAGCCGGTGCAGATAATGAAGTATGCAGCCCGGTCCATCGAGTTAATGGCGCAGCTGGGCCTGCCATCTCCCCGCGAGCGGTTTCTCGAAATTCTTTCTGATGCAAAGAGCAATCAAACGGAGATGGGCAACGGCGCGGACGTCTACCGACGTCTCGTTGAGCCTTCTAATCCGGCGTTCAAAGAGAACGTTGATGAGCCCGTCAGAACATTCGCATGACTACAAAGCGCCCCAGCGGATCGAAAGTCTCCTCTCGAGCGAAGGCGTCGCGGAAACCAACGTCGCCACGCAAAACGCGCTCGCCGAAGTCTGTCAACGTCACGAATAAAAAACTCGCCGCAACGAAGGATGACTCGAACAAGTCGGACTACTTTCCGCTTGGCGATGTCGACCTGCACCTTTTCGCTGAAGGAAGGCACGAACGAATCTACGAGAAGCTCGGCGCACACGTTGTCGCGCACAAAGGAGTCAGGGGAGTTTCGTTTGCCGTTTGGGCTCCGAACGCCGAAAGAGTCAGCGTCGTCGGTGACTTCAACGATTGGGACGGAACACAAAACGCAATGCAGAGTGTGGGAGGTTCCGGCGTTTGGCAAACGTTCGTGCCCGGGCTGAAAGCGGGGGAGCTCTACAAATACGAACTTAAGACGCCGGGCCTGCCCAAGTTTCTCAAGGCGGATCCATATGCTTCTTACGCCGAGGTGCCGCCAAACACTTCGTCGATTGTTTACGAATCGAAATATCGATTTCGTGACGCGAGGTGGTTGAAGAAACGAGCCGGTCGCGAGCACTTTCGCCAGCCGCTTTCCATCTATGAAATTCATTTCGGATCGTGGCGTCGTCAGGTCGAGGAAGAGAATCGGCCTCTCACTTATCGTGAAATGGCGACGGCGTTGGCCGACTACATATCGGATACAGGCTTCACCCATGTTGAATTTCTGCCACTGAAAGAGCACCCATACGGTCCATCATGGGGCTATCAAGTCAGCAATTACTACGCGCCCTCCGCGCGCTATGGCACGCCTGACGATCTCCGCTTCTTGATCGACGAACTACATCAGCGAGGCATCGGCGTGATCATGGACTGGGTGCCGGCTCACTTTCCCAGAGATGCGTTTGCGTTGGCGCGTTTTGACGGCACGCCGCTTTATGAGCATCCCGACCCGCGCAGGGGCGAACATCCGGATTGGGGAACGTACATCTTCAACTACGGGCGCAACGAGGTCAGCAATTTTCTGATGGCCAACGCGCTCTATTGGTTCAAGGAGTTTCACATCGACGGTCTGCGCGTGGATGCGGTGGCCTCAATGCTCTATCTGGACTACAGCCGCAACGAAGGCGAGTGGATGCCCAACCAGTTTGGCGGACGCGAGAATCTTGAGGCGATAAAGTTTTTACAGGAACTGAATGAGACTACGCACCGCGAGTGTCCGGGGACGATGATGATTGCTGAGGAATCAACCGCGTGGCCCAAAGTCAGTCATCCGGTCTACGCCGGCGGCCTCGGGTTCGACTTCAAGTGGAACATGGGTTGGATGCATGACACGCTGAAATATTTCCAAACCGATCCGCTCTTTCGCGTTGGCAATCACAACGCGCTGACGTTCGGACTGATTTACGCGTGGAGTGAAAACTTCATCCTGCCGCTGTCGCACGACGAAGTGGTGCACATGAAAGGCGCCTTGTTGAATAAGATGCCTGGAGACATCGCGCAAAAGGTGGCCACGCTGCGCGCTCTCTACGCGTACATGTGGGCGCATCCGGGGAAGAAGCTCTTGTTCATGGGTGGTGAATTTGGACAACTTCGCGAATGGACGGAGGAGGAAAGCCTCGATTGGCATTTGCTGGATGATGCGGCGCACAAAGGCATACAGGATCTGATTCGTGATTTGAACCGGCAGTATGCGGCGAAGAGTTCGTTGTGGGAGGCAGACGGCGAGCCCGCGGGATTTCAGTGGATCGAGGTTGATAACGCGGCGGAGAATATCGTTTCCTTCATGCGTCGTTCGCCGACAACGGGCAGAGAATTAGTTTGCGTCAGCAACTTTTCGCCTCTTACGCGCGAGAACCATAAGTTAGGGTTGCCGAGGAAGGGAACTTATCGGTTGGTCGTGAATACTGACGCAGAGGATTACGGGGGTACCAGCGTGGATGTGCCTAAATCAATCAAAGCAGCGGAAAATCCTGTTCACGGGCAGCCATACTCGGCCGTCTTGACGCTGCCGCCACTGGCGACACTCTGGTTCGAAGGGCCTGCTCGCC